>JADYYV010000356.1 GCA_020853455.1 Alphaproteobacteria bacterium
CCAGACGGTTTCGATGCAGCTGCCGCCTTCGGGCGTGATTTTCTCGATCTTCTTGCGCAGCTTGCAGATGAACACGTCGATGATTTTCACTTCGGGTTCGTCCATGCCGCCATAAAGGTGGTTCAGGAACATTTCCTTGGTCAGCGTCGATCCCTTGCGGAGCGAGAGAAGCTCGATGATGCCGTATTCTTTCGAGGTGAGGTGCAACTGCTTGCTGTCCACTTCCACCGTGCGGGCATCAAGGTTGACCGTGATCGGCCCGGTCTTGATGACGCTTTGCGCATGGCCCTTGGAGCGGCGGACGATCGCCTGGATACGCGCCATCAGCTCGCGCTTGTCGAAAGGCTTGGTCAGGTAATCGTCTGCGCCGAAGCCGAGGCCTTTGAGTTTGGAATCGAGTTCCGACAGGCCGGACAGAATAAGGATGGGCGTTTCAACCTTCGCCGCGCGCAGGCGCTTCAAGACTTCGTAACCGTCGAGGTCGGGGAGCATCAGGTCGAGAATGATGATGTCGTATTCGTAGAGCTTGCCGATTTCGAGGCCGTCTTCGCCCATATCGGTCGCATCAACGACGTAGCCGTCTGACTTGAGCATCAGCTCAATGCTCTTCGCCGTGGACTGGTCGTCTTCAATCAGCAGCACCCGCATCGCATTTCCCCTTAATGTTTGCTTAGTGGAGTTGAATCACTACTTAATCCTAATAAACATTATACCATGATCGTTAATAAAGGTTAAAAATAGTTCGGCAATTTTAACGATCAGGACGAATTAACCAATAATATCAATGAGAAAAACATCTTCATTTTTCATTAAAAAATATGAGATAATCGTAAAAGAAGCGGGGGTTTCTCATGGTTACGGGCCATCATTTCATCGAAAACTTGAGCGATAGCATCAACGAACTGGCGGAGTACCAGCTGTTCGGCCGAGTCTCCACAATTCTCGGCATGCTGGTCGAAGTGGGCGGGGTGGAACGCGAACTGGCGATTGGCGACCGTTGCAACCTGATGCCACGCGGCGCAGACCCTATTCCTTGCGAAGTGGTGGGTTTCCGCGAAGGTCATGCGCTGGTGATGCCGTTTAAACCGCTGGACCGCGTCGGCCTTGGCTGCCGCGCGGAAGTGGCAACGGCGCAGCCCGCGCTGTTCCCCAGCAACGCATGGCTTGGGCGCGTGATCAACGCTTTCGGCGAACCCATCGACGGCAAAGGCCCGATATTGGCGGGCGAAGACCACATGCTGCTGAAAAATAAACCGCCGGCAGCACACGACCGCAAACGGCTGGGCGAGAAACTCGATCTTGGCGTGCGTGCGATCAACTGTTTCCTCTCCACCGCGCGCGGGCAGCGGATGGGCATCTTCGCGGGCTCCGGCGTCGGTAAATCGGTTTTGATGTCGATGCTGGCGCGTTATACCGAGGCGGAAGTGTCGGTTATCGGGTTGATCGGCGAACGCGGGCGCGAGGTGCAGGAATTCCTTGAAGACGACCTTGGCGTGGAAGGCTTGAAGCGCAGCGTCGTGATCGTCTCCACCTCCGATGAATCGCCGCTGATGCGCCGCCAGGCGGCCTATAGCACCCTTGCCGTCGCCGAATATTTCCGCGATCAGGGCAAGCAGGTGCTGTGCATGATGGACAGCGTGACACGTTTTGCCATGGCGCAGCGCGAAATCGGCCTTTCCGCCGGCGAGCCGCCGACATCCAAGGGTTACCCGCCCACCACATTTTCGGAACTCGCGAAACTGCTGGAACGCGCAGGGCCGGGCGTAAAAGGCAAGGGCGATATCACCGCCTTTTTCTCCGTCCTTGTCGAAGGCGACGACCACAACGAGCCGATTTCCGATGCCGTGCGCGGGATCATCGACGGCCACGTCGTGCTGGAACGCGCGATTGCGGATCGCGGGCGCTATCCGGCCATCAATATATTAAGGTCGATTTCACGCTCCATGCCGCGCTGCCTGACGCCGGAACAGGCGGCATTGGTGGCGCGCGGGCGCGAAATCATGTCGACCTATGAAGACATGCAGGAACTGATCCGCCTTGGCGCCTATCGCCGAGGATCCGACCCGAAAGTCGATGAAGCGATCATGATCTATCCCAAGATCGAGGCGTTTCTGGCGCAGAAGCCGCTTGAGAAAACTTCGCTCGCCGACGGGTACAAGCAACTGGCGCAGGTGCTGGGCATGGCGCCCGCCGCCGCCAAGCCCGCCGCGCCGCCGCCCAAGAAGTAATGACGCATGGCCGACCTTTCCGTCCTGATCCGCCTGCATAAATACGAACTCGACGAAAAACGCCGCGCGCTCAGCGAACTCCACGGTCAGATGGCCGAAATGGAACGCCGCCGCCGCGATCTGGAACGCAGTTTCGAGGCGGAGAAGGAAGCCATCCGGTTAAATGGCGATGTCCATTTCACCTTCGCCCAATACGCCGAAACCGTGCGCCAGCAGCAGCGCGACATGATCGAGGAAGAACAGCAGCTGGAAAAGCATATCGAGAAGGCGAAGGAAGACCTGATGGAAACCTTCAGCGAGCTGAAAAAATACGAAATGACGCAGGAAGAACGCGAACGGCTGGAGGCCGAGGAACAGGCCATCAAGGAAAGCCGCGAAATGGACGCGATCGGCCTCGAGGGCTTCCGCCGGAAAAGCGATGAAAACACCTGACGATATTGCGCAGCGCCTGAAAGACATGGCCGCCGCCGATTTGCGCAAGCGCGATGAACTGGTTGCCGCAGGCACGCTGTTCGACGGTTATCATCCCGAGATGGAAGCGTTGCATATCAGTCATGCGAAAGAACTGGATGCCATCATCGATGCCGTTGGCTGGCCGCATCAGGGGATTGCGGGCGCGGAAGGTGCTGCGGCCGCGTGGCTGATCGCCCAGCACGCCATCAGCCTGCCGGATTTCCAGCGGCGCGTATTGCAGCTGTTGAAGGATAACGTGAATGATGTGGAACCAGCGCAGGTCGCCATGCTGGAGGACCGCATCCGCAAGTTTGAAGGCAAGCCGCAATTATACGGCACGCAATTCGACTGGGACGACAACGGCCAGCTGTCGGCAGGCGCAATCGAGGATGCGGCGAATGTCGATCAGCGTCGCGCTGCCGTCGGGCTGAATTCGCTGAGCGAACGCACCGAAGAAATGCGCAACCGCGCCGCATCCGAAGGCGACAAACCGCCCGCCGATATGACGAAACGCCGCCGGGACATGGATGCCTGGGCGAAAAAGGCGGGTTGGCGCTAGAAAGATATCTTTTTTAGAAAAAACAAGGTCACCCCCGCCTTGCGCGGGGGTCTGGCAGGCTGTCCAGCCGTCTCATGACTCAGCTTATGTGGTCACATGACGCGCTATTTATTCTAGGCCGTCGTGCCCTGCTGGGGAGTCTCGATCGTCACCCATTTCTGCGCGCGGGTCTGGAAACTGATGCCGCCTTCCAACTGCGCCTGCGCCAATCCCTTGGCGAAGCTGCCCATCATCTCACGGCGCATGGATTCCGGCAGGGCGTCGGCGCTGCGCAAAATCAGGTCGAAGGTTTTCTTGCGCAGCAGCCCGTCCAGCTGCATATCCCCCATGCGCGATAAATGGAGGTTCAGGATAAAGCGCGTGGGCGGGCTTGCGCGCATATCGTCTTTTTCGTCCGGCGTATCATCCTGCTGCTGGCGGCGGATATAGAATTGCATCTGGCCGATTTCGCCGTCATGCATCATCGGCATCGAAATCGCGCGCCATTCGCCGGATACCGGTTCTTTCGACTGCGCCGAAATCTTGCCGAAATCGCCCGTCAAACGGTCGGCGAGCGCCGATTTGCCCGCGCTGCGCAGCGATTGCAGCGTGCCTTCGCCCAGCCAGCTTTCGATCGCGCCCCCGCGCAGGGCCGCAAGAAAGAATAGCGCCGTCGGCACAAGCCGCGGCGTGGGTGACGGGATGCTGTTCTGTATCGCCTGCGCGGTCTGTGCGCCGATCGCGCCCAGCGTGTCGATGGTTTCCTGCAAGGCAGGCCATGTTGTGCTCCAGAGCGGCGTGAAGCCGGTCGGCGCTGCCTGCCGCAGGGCATCCATCTGGAAGGTGGTCATCACCTGCTGCGGCGTCATCGGCGCTGATTCAAAAACGATTTGCGTGCCAATCGGCAGCGGCGCTGCGGTGCGCAGCAGGAAGCTTTGCGCGCCGGCGCGGATGGATGGCTGGCCGTTGCTTGTGACGAATTCGACATCTCCCAGTATTTGCCCCGGTTGCGGCGCGGGCGGCTGTTGTCCCTGCGGCGTCACGCTCACGATGCGCAGCTGGCTCATATTCGGGATCAATCCCTGCAAGCCCTGCGGCATATCGGTTTTTTGCCCGCCGCCCATGCGCGGCATCAGCGGAGATGGCGCGGTATTGCCGTTTTGCAGGCTTTCGATCAGCGGCAGCAAGCCCTTGAGCGCGCCGACGCCGGCGGGAGGCGGCGCGTTGCCCGTGCCTTTGCCGGCGGGCACAGGCAGCGGCGGCAGGTCGGTATCCGTGATTGGCTGCTGCGGCGTTTGCGTTGGCGGTTGCGGTTGCGTTGGCGGCGCGGGTGCCGGGGCGGGTGTTGTGTTGCTCGCAGCTGTGGGCGCGGGCAGCGATGGCGGTGGGATCATCTGCTGCAGCTTCGCCGCAACATCGGGCTTTGCAAGGTAGTTCAGGATTGCCTGCTGCTGTTCCGGCGGCAGTTTCTGCAAGGCCGCGAGCTTATCGGGCGCGGCTGACAGTTGCTGGATCACGTCGTTCGGCACGGGCAGGGGCCTGGGCAACTGGCGCAGCATATCGGGCGTCAGGCGCTCCAGCACCTCGGCTGCGCGTTGCAGCGGGATATTCGCTTCAACAGGGCGCGAAGCCAGCGGCACGGCATCATCCGTCAGCACCAGTGCGGTCACCACATCGCCGGGCTTCAGCGGCGGGGCGGGCGGCGGTTTTGCGGCGGCGGGCGCGGGCAGGTCGGCGGCTTCGGCGGCAGCCGCCTTTTCGCGCAGCAATGCGATCTGCGCCATTAATTTGCCATCCCTGCCGCGCGTCAGTTCTATTGTGACGGCGGCATCCTTCGGCATCGGCTTGTCGCTGTTCACCACAATCTCGCCGCGCGGCGTTGCGATGCGGGTTTCGCCGGTGTCGCGGTTTTGCGACAAAACGCGGCCTTCTGTCTTTACGGGCGGGTTGCCGATATCGGCGGGAGATTGCTTGACCGGCGCAGCTTCGTCCAGCAGGCGTTGCGTGCCTTGTGATTTTGCGGGCGGCGTGGCGGCGTTCAGCACATTCGCGGCGGGCGGCTTCGGCGGGATGGATGAATCGCTCATGTCCCGCCCCGCCGTCAGACGAGGATTTCGGCGACGACGCGGTCGGCGATTTTTTCAAGATCCTGCGCGGTCTCGGTATTCGGGGAGCGCACAAGGAACGGCGTCTGCGCGCGGATCGCGTCGCGCACGCGCTTGTCCTGCCGGATGATGCCCATCAGCGGCGGAGAAATTTTCAGGAAGTTTTTCGCGGCCTTCAGGATCGTGCCATAGGTCGCTTCGCCTTCCTTTTCGCTGCCGGTCTGGTTGACGACGACTTTCAGGTTGTCGCCATGCCCTGCGGCGTGGCTGAGTTTAATAAACGCATAGGCGTCGGTCAGCGCGGTCGGCTCGTCGGTCGTGATGACAAAGGTCACATCGGCGGCGGCGGCCATGAAACGCACGGTGCGGTCGATGCCCGCGCCCAGGTCGATGATGATCGCGTCGTATTTCGGCAGCAGCCCGCGAATTTGTTCCATCAATTCCTGCAATCGCGGCAGCGCCATGGCGGAGAGCGAGCCATGACCCGAACGGCCCGCGATCACATCAAATCCGCCTGCTTCATAGGGCGTAATGATCTGCGGCAGCGTCAGGTTGCCCTCGATCACGTCATTCAGGTCGCGTTTTGCCATCAATCCCAGCTGCACGTCGATATTCGCCAGGCCCAGATCGCCGTCGAACAGCAAAACCTTTTTCCCGCGCAGCGCCAGCGCGTGGCAGAGCGTGATGGAAAACCATGTCTTGCCGACGCCGCCCTTGCCCGATGCGACGGCGAAAAGTTTCTGCGCGGGCGCATCGCCTGTCGTCTTTGTCGGCGGCTGTTTTGTCTTGGTTGTCATGACTTGCCTTTCTTCGCCTTGCCCGCGGCCGGAATATGCGGCATCAGGAAATCGGCGAGGGTATCGGGGGTGAGCGTAATGATGCCGTTCGCCACATTGGGCGTATGGCTGGCGGCGCTGAACACAAGGCCGCCCTTGTCGGCCGCGCTTAAAATGCCGCCGATGCGGCGCGCGAAATCGAGGCGCGTGGGGATCAGGCGGCGCACGCCGATAATATCGAACGTCATCGCCATTTCGGCGCTTTCCTCCGCATCGAAACCGGCGGGCAGCACAAGCGCGGCATCCATATCGGCCACGCCCATCAGCTTCAGCAGCGTTTTCATCTCCGCCGGGTCGAACGGGTTCAGGCCGCCCGTATCAATAATAACGGGCGATGCGTTTTTAACCTTGGCGAGCGCGGCGGCGAGAGTCTTCGCGTCCTCCGCCTGATACAGCGGCAGTTTCATGATGTCGAGGAAGGCGGAAAGCTGTTCGATGCCGCCCGCGCGCGCGATATCCGTCGTGATGATCGCGGGTTTCTGCCCTGCCATCACGGCGGATGCCGCCATTTTCGCGGTCATCAGCGTCTTGCCCGCGCCCGGCGGGCCGACCAGGATCAGCGGCTTGGTGCTTTTTTTGGCGGGCGTATCGAATTTGAAAATTTTGCCAAGCGCGCCCGCCAGCATCTTTTTCGGCTCGCGCGCCGGCAGCACCATCGCGGCCGCCACGATTTTTTCGCTGACATTGCCCGGCACGCGGTGTTTCAGCAGCGCGTCGGTGATCATCTCGATCATTTCTTCTTCGTCATAGGGCTGCGGGTCGCGGGCGGTGTTTGCTTTCGGCTTCTGCGACGCGGGCAGTTCGTCCTGCTCGACCGCCGCCGTCACGCGGATCCAGCCGCCGGCTTCCTTGGTGCTGACGATAATGGCGTCGTCGCCCAGCGCTTCCTTGATCTGGCGCATGGCGTCGGTCATCGTTTTGGCTTCGAAGGATTTAAGGCGCATGGGCTGCTATCACGTTATTTGCGCGAAAGTGCGGATTTTCGCGCGCGGGTGGATTTCGTTTTGCGACATCACGATCGTCTGCGGGCGGAACCGTTCGATGATCGAGCGCACATAGGGGCGGATGCCGGGGCTGGTCAGCAGCACGGGGCTTTCGCCCTTCATCGCCATATCTTCGTAAACCGTGCGCACGGACTGGATGAATTGCTGCAGGCGGGACGGCGCCATAGCGAGCTGCTTTTCCTCGCCATTGCCGATCAGCGCTTCCGCAAAGGCCTGTTCCCATTCGCCGGACAATGTCACGAGCGGCAGGATGCCGGCATTGTTGCTGTTCTGGTCGCAAATCTGGCGGGCAAGGCGCGCGCGCACATGTTCGGTGATCATGGTGACGTTGCTGGTAAATCCCGTCGCCTCCGCCACGCCCTCCAGAATCGTCGGCAGGTCGCGGATGGAGATGCGCTCGGAAACAAGGTTCTGCAGCACGCGCTGCAGGCCGGTGACGGTGATCTTGGCCGGGATGACATCGGCGACCAGTTTCTGGTGCGTCTTGGGCAGTTCGTCCAGCAGTTTCTGCGTTTCGGCATAGGACAGCAGGTCGGGCATGTTGTCCTTGATGACTTCGGTGATATGCGTCGTGACGACCGTTGCGGGATCGACGACGGTATAGCCGCGGAAATGCGCTTCCTCGCGGTAATCGGGGCTGATCCACATGGCGGGCAGGCCGAAGGTGGGTTCGCGCGTCGCTTCGCCCGGCAGTTCGATCTTGTCGCCTGTCGGGTTCATGCAAAGCAGCATATCGGGGCGGATATCGCCCTTGCCGGCCTCGATTTCCTTGATGCGCACGACGTATGAATTCGCGGGCAGCTGTAAATTGTCCTGAATGCGCACGGAAGGCAGGATGAAGCCCATATCCTCCGCCAGCTGGCGGCGCAGGCCCTTGATCTGGTCTGTCAGGCGGCCTTTTTCGGGATTGTTCACGAGCGGCAACAGGCCGTAACCCAGTTCGACGCGGATATTGTCGATCGCGAGCGCCTTGGAGATCGGCTCCTCCGCGACCGGCGCCTTGGCGATGGCGGCCTGTTCCTCGATCGCCTTGGTGGAGGCGGTTTTTTTGCGGGTTTCGAGCGTATTATACGCGAAGACGCCGGCCGTCGCCGCCATGATGAGGAAGGGGAAGGCGGGGATGCCGGGCACGACCGCCAGCACGGCCATCAGCACCGCGCTCATGATCAGCGCCTGCGGATAATTGCTGAGCTGCGCGAAGACGGCCTTTTCGGCGGAACCGGCGACGCCCGCTTTCGATACGAGCATACCGGACGCGATGGACACGATCAGCGCGGGGATCTGCGTGACAAGGCCGTCGCCGATGGTCAGGTGGGTGTAAAAATGCGAGGCGTCGTCAAAGCTGAGGTCCTTCTGCACCATGCCGATGACCATGCCGCCGATCACGTTGATGAAGACGATCAAAAGGCCGGCGATCGCGTCGCCGCGCACGAATTTGGCCGAGCCGTCCATGGCGCCGAAGAAGGTGCTTTCCTGTTCCAGCTGGGAGCGGCGGAAGCGGGCCTCTTTCTCGTCGATCATGCCGGCGGAAAGGTCGGCGTCGATCGCCATCTGCTTGCCGGGCCTGGCGTCGAGGCTGAAGCGCGCGGCGACTTCCGCGATACGGCCCGCGCCCTTGGTGATGACGACGAAGTTGACGATAGTCAGGATCGAGAAAACGATCACGCCGATCACAAAATTGTCGCCCATGACGAAGCTGCCGAAGGCCTCGATCACATGGCCGGCGGCGTCCTTGCCCTCGTGCCCGTGCGCAAGAATAAGCCGGCTGGACGCCAGGTTGAGCGCAAGCCGTATCATTGTCGCGACCAGCAGGATGGTCGGGAATGACGACAGTTCCAGCGGTTTTTCGATGAACAGCACCGTCATCAGGATGAGGACGGAGAAAGTGAGCGACAGCGCAAGGCAGGCGTCCAGCAGCCAGGACGGCATCGGCAAAATCAGCACGGTCAGGATCGCGATAATGCCGAAGGCAAAGATCACGTCGCTGCGGATGCGGAAGTTGGAACCGAAGGTTTTCGAGCCTGCCTCAGCCATCTATTATTTCCCGCCTTCCGCGACCGACAGGCCGGAATCGCCGTATTCCTTCAGCTTGTTGCGCAATGTGCGGATCGAAATGCCGAGGATGTTTGCGGCGTGCGTGCGGTTGCCCAGACAATGGTCGAGCGTATTCAGGATCAGTTCGCGTTCCACATCGGCGACCGTGCGGCCGACAAGCGCGGGCTGGTCGCCATTGCTGGCGGGTGCGGCGGCTTTTTCGACCGCTTTTGCGGTAGCGGCGGCGGTTTGCGCGACGCTGGCGGCTTTTTGTCCGGCCAGCATGATGGCGGTCGGCTCGATCTCGGCCTCCTGCGACACCAGCACGGCGCGGTGCATGGTGTTTTCCAGTTCGCGCACGTTGCCCTGCCAGTGATGCGCCCGCAGTTTTTCGGTGGCGGCGGGTGACAGGCGCTTGTTCGGGATGCCGTTCTGCTCGCTGTATTTCGCGGCGAACATGGATGCCAGCGGCACGATATCGGCGGGCCGTTCGCGCAGGGGCGGCAGCGCGAGGTTGATGACGTTGAGGCGGAAATAAAGGTCTTCGCGGAATTTTCCCTCGCGCACGGTCTGTTCCATGTCGCGGTTGGAGGTTGCGATCAGGCGGATATCGACCTTGACGGGCGCGTTGCCGCCGACGCGATCGATGACGCGTTCCTGAATGGCGCGCAAAAGTTTCGCCTGCAGCGACGGGTGCATCTCGCTCACCTCGTCGAGCAGCAGCGTGCCGCCGTTCGCTTCCTCGAATTTGCCCGTGCGGCGGGCGACCGCGCCGGTGAACGCGCCTTTTTCATGCCCGAACAATTCGGATTCCAGCAGGGATTCCGGGATGGCGGCGCAGTTGATGGAAATGAAGGGGCCGTTGGCGCGCTTGCTTTTCTGGTGGATGTAGCGGGACATCACTTCTTTGCCCGTGCCGCTCTCGCCGGTGATCAGGATCGTGGCATCCGACGGCGCAACGCGGTCGGCGACCTGCAAGATCGCCTTCATGCTGGCGTCGCCCGCGATCATGGCGTTGCTTTCTTCCGTCACGGCCTGCAGCACGGCTGCGATCAGCTCGGCGTTCGGGGGCAGGGGGATGTATTCCTTCGCGCCCGCCTTGATCGCGCGCACGGCGGTCGCGGCATCGGTATTGATGCCGCAGGCGACCACGGGCACGACGAAGCGTTCTTCCTTCAGCTGCGCGATGAAGCCCGCGATATCCTGCTTCACGTCGATCATGATGAGATCCGCGCCGCGGCCCGAGCGCAGCGCGCCCAGCGCCTGCTCGGCGTCTTCGGTATGCGTGACCTTGGCCCCGCGGCTGATGGCGATCTTGCCAGCCGTGCTGATTTGGCCGTTGAGGCTGCCGACGATCATCAGGCGCATCGTAAGGATTATCCCTGTCTATCGGTTATATATTAGGTAGGCGAGCGGTCGGATTTCACGATTTCCGTCATCGTGACGCCAAGGCGGTCTTCGACCACGATGACTTCGCCGCGCGCGACCAGGCGGTTGTTGACGTAGATGTCAATCGCCTCGCCGACCTTGCGGTCCAGTTCCACGACCGCGCCGCGGCCCAGTTTCAGCAGCTGGCTGACCTGCATGGTCGATTTGCCCAGCACCGCGGAAATCTGCACGGGAATGTCGTAGATGGCGTCGATGTCTTTTTTGCGGACTTCGGTCGTCACATGCTCTTGCAGGTCTTCGAATTCAACCTGCGGCTTGTTCGGTTCGTTGGCCATTTTCTTCTCCGGTTGTTAAATCAGTTCAGTCTTTTATCGTCGATTGCATCCCGGCGATCGCTTTTGCGAACTCCGATTCAATTTGTGCGTAGAGGCGTTCGTAAAGCCGCTCCGCCCCGCCATCCGCCCATTCGACGCGCACGTCGGACGGGCTCATCGCGTCGTCGGACAGCAGGATGATCTTGCCGGCATAGCCCTTGTCGAGCGCCATTTTGTCGATGCCGGCCTTCAGCGCTTCCATGTGCAGCGTCGGGATGGTGATGGCGATGCGCGGCTCGTCGCGGCGCGCCTCGATCGCTTCGGTGATCACGCGCTCGATCTCGTCCATGGAATAGCGGTCGGCGAACTGGGGCAGCAGTTTATGCGTCACGCGCGCGGTCAGGCGCACGGTTTCCATCATTTTCTCGATCTCGCGTTTGTCTTCGGCCAAAATCAGGCGTTCCAGCAGCGTGATGATCTGGTGGAAACATTTCAGCGCGGTTTCTTCCTGCGCGGCGCGGGTTTCGCGGACGCCCTCGGCCTTGCCCTGCTGCTGCGCCTGCATCTTGGCCAGGATCAGCTGCTCTTCGGAATAGACGGCGTTTTCCGGCAAGGATTTGTCCTTGTCGAAATCGTTGGTGTCGAAGAGAAACTTCTTCACCTCGCCGTCATTTTTAGTAGATGAGCTCATCTTCATCCTTCGAGGTGATAATCGCGATTTCGCCGCGGTCCGCGAGGTCCTTCGCCGTGGAAACGAGGCTCGCCTGCGCTTCCTCCACATCCTTCAGGCGGACGGGGCCCATCGCGCCCATGTCTTCCTTCATGATCTTGGCCGCGCGCTCCGACATGTTGGAGAAGAACAGGTCCTTCATCGCGTCCGACGCGCCCTTGAGCGCCAGCGGCAGCATTTCCTTGTTGGCCGAGCGGATAACCGTCTGGATCGCCGACGGGTCGAGGCGGCCGAGATCTTCGAAGGTGAACATCAGGCTGCGGATTTTCTCGGCGGCGTCGGGGTTGCGCTCTTCCAGGTTCGTCATGACCTTGGTTTCGGTCGCGCGCTCCAGGTTGTTGAAGATTTCGGCCATGATCTCGTGGCTGTCGCGGCGGCTGGTTTTGGCGAGGTTCATCATGAATTCGGTGCGCAGCGTTTTTTCAACGTCGTCCAGCACTTCCTTCTGCACCGCTTCCATGCGCAGCATGCGCATCACGACTTCCATCGCAAAGCCTTCGGGCAAAAGCGCGAGGGTGCGCGCCGAATGTTCGGCGGTGATTTTCGACAAAACGACGGCGACGGTCTGCGGATATTCCTTTTGCAGGAAGTTCGCCAGGATGTCTTCGTTCACGTTCGACAGCTTTTCCCACATGGTGCGGCCGGCGGGACCGCGGATCTCTTCCATGATGTTATCGACTTTATCCTTGCCCAACACCTTTTGCAGCAGGCGTTCGGTTGAATCGAGCGAGCCGACGAGGGAGGAGGTGGAGGTGATGCTTTCCGCGAATTCGATGAACAAACGCTCGATCACGCCCGCGCTGACCTTGCCGAGGTTCGACATGGTCTGCGACAGCTGCAGGATTTCTTCCTCGTCCAGCGCCTCGAACACCTTGGACGTATATTCCTCGCCCAGCGACAATAGCAGGATCGAGGCCTTCTCGGCCCCGGTCAGCGTGCGGTAATCTTCACGTACGCGCATTAATCAGTCTCCCCCAAGCCCCAATCTCAATTTTCCTGCGACATCCACTGGCGAATGACCGAAACGGTTTCATTCGGGTGGTTGGTCACAAGGTCGGAAATTTTCTGCACCGACGACGCTTTCACTTTGCCTTCGACCGACGACATGTCGATCATCGATTCAAGCTCCGACGGGCCGCTGATCATGCCGGCCGTGCCGCCGGGGCCTGACAGCTGCGCCTGTTGCGGGCCGCCGGCCAGCATCGGGGCTTCGCCGCCTTCGCCCGGCGCGCGCGGCGCGCGGGCCGCCGCCGCAAAATGTATCGCCAGCGGGCGCAGCACCAGCAGGATCACAAGGATCGCGACCAGGCTGAGCGCCATCGTTTCCGCCATGCCGAGCAGGTCGGATTTGGGGAAGCCGAAAATGGTGTCGTTGGCGACGGGCGTCGCATTGAACAATTCGGTCTGCGCGAACTGCATGTTCACGACTTCGACCGTGTCGCCGCGGCTTTCGTCGTAGCCGACCGCCGATTTCACGAGCGCTGCGATCTTGGTCAGTTCGTCCGCCGTGCGGGGCGTGTATTTCATCGGCGCGGCCCAGTCTGCGGGCGCGTCTTTGGGTTTTGCGGCCGTCGTATCCGGCGCATAGCTGCCATCGACGAGGACGGAGATGGAAAGTTTTTCAATCTCGCCGCCTTCACGCACCAGCGTTTCCGTGGTCTTGGTGATTTCGTAGTTGGTGGTTTCTTCGGTGCGGTTGTTTTTCGATCCCGCCTGTGCGCCGCCATTCGCGCCGTTGGGCAGGCCGGGCAGGTTGTTGGCGACCGTGACCGCGCCGTTGCCGCTGGACGAGGCGGAGGTGTCGGAATTTTCCTCCGTCACGCTTTGCGTCGAGCGCACGACCTGGCCGTCGGGGTTATAGCTTTCGGAATTGCGGTTCACGACGTCGAAATTCATTTTCGCGGCGACGGCGGCGCGGACTTTGTCGAAACCGACGATGCGGCCCACGATATCCTCGATCGACGCCTTGGTGCGCGTTTCGTAGGTTTTGCGCATGTCGTCGGCGTTGCGGCTCAGGCTGTCGCGGCTTTGTTCGTCTTCGGCGCGGGCCAGCACGTTGCCGCTCTGGTCGACGACGGCGACGGAATTGGCTTTCAACTGCGGCACGGCGGCGGCCACCAGCTGGCGGATCGCCATGATCTGTTCGTTGCCAATATTGCCGGGGCTGCGCAGGTTCACGAAAACCGAAGCGGAGGCGGGCTGGCGGTCGCGGCTGAACAGCTCGCGCTGCGGCAGCACCAGCTGCACGCGGGCGGAGCGCACCTGGTCGATCATGCCGATGGTGCGGGCAAGTTCACCCTCCAATGCGCGTTTGGCGGTGTTGTTCTGCTCGAAGCTGGTTTTGCCAAAGGTCTGTTTCTGGTCGAACAGCTCGTTGCCCATCGCGCCGTTGCGGGGCAGGCCTTCGGCCAGCAGCAGCATTTTTGCGCGGGCGATATCCTTGTGCGGAACCGAAATTTTGGTGCCGTCGTCGCTCAAGGCATAGGGGATGCTGGAATTATCCAGCTTGGCGGAAATTTCCGTCGCGTCGGATATCGACAACCCGTTGTAAAGCGGGCTGAACGAGGGGGCGCTTGAGCGCACGGCGATGAAGACGAAGAAAATGATCAGGCCAAAGAAGGTGGCCAGCATCATGATCAGGCGTCCGGGACCCAAATTTTTCAGCGATTCCAGTAACGAATCCAAAGTCATTCTCCCCTTGCTTTGACGTCACTCAAAGAAGGGAGTCCGGGCGTTGATATATAGTAGAAAACCCGAAACCCCACTTCTCAACAGTAACCAATTTTTACCGACTAGGCAAATTTTGCCCGATAGTTTTCCCAAGTTTTTCAGCCGGTATGGCATAAATCCCCAATAATCAATTGATATAGCTTGTTTTTCTTTGTTTTAAATATGCAAGGATCATGCAAAATATCGTTTACTTACTTCATCTTAAACAAATTTCATTGATATCCCGATAATAAACGATTGGTTTTTAAGGGTATTTTAGCAAGGGGTGACTCTAAATAAAACCTGCAATAGTTAATAAAGTATTAACAAGTAAATCTGGCATTAACAATATAGTAACTATTTGATTGATTTACATTTTTTACTTGCAATATTTGGCAGTTACTGTAAGATAAGAATTGTAGGAGTAGATTTTTTGCTCGTGCGATAGGAATCATAGGATATGATTGAATCTATTAGCACATTGTCGGTCCAAAGTTCCGTTCTGAGATATCAACCTCAGAGCAATACGGATTCGGCACCAGCCACTCAGGCAGTCAGCGCACCGGAGTTCGCGACGTCGCGCATCCGTGTCGACAACCTTCAGAACATCGCGATCCTGGAAGTCATCTCCGAAGACGGTGATGTGATCCGCCAGTATCCCAGTGAATCCCAGATCAAGGCCTTCAAGCGCGCCGAAAGCCTGATCCCGGCCTCCGACAACACAGCGCCGCAGATAACCGCCGATAAAGCCAAGCAGGCGAACGGCTTTGCTGTTTCCGCTCCCGATGACGGCGGGGCGGCGGCTGCACCCGCGCCTCAGGCACGCACCTACGCGGCACCGCAGACTTATGCGCCCTCCGGCAATGCTGGCGCCACGACAGGCCAGTCGACGCAAAGCCTGATCGCCTGATTTTCCTTTAGATGTTTGTTTATGCTTCGCTGTCGATGGGCTGGACATCCGTCTTGGACGGTTGCGCGTCCGGCTTCGCGCCCGCCGGCTTTTTCAGCACGCCCGCCGCGATGTTGCGGTTGATGTCGATCAGTGCCTGAATTTTGTCGGGATTGGTGTCGGCCAGCAATTCCAGCGTCCGCTTGAAAATGAACAGCGCCAGCGTGGCGATGTTGTTCTTGATTTCCTGGGGCAGGGGGTGGTCGGGGTTCATCGTGTCGCTGACAAACACCTGCCAGAGCTTCTTGTTATCGGTCAGGACAGCGCCGATTTCGTCGCGGGAGACGTATTCGCCCGATTCAATCGCTTTTGCGAGCGTTTCCAGCTGCTGCGCGGCCTTCATCAGCACCATGCCCTCCAGGGCGCGGGGATCGGTGGTGGCGGCAGAAGAGCCATAGGCGCCAGCGGCGGCGGTATACGGGTTTTTGTTGTTATGATGCATGGGCCAGCATCTCCCTTTCATGTTCCATCAGGTTGCGCGCTTCTTTCATGGCC
>JADYYV010000357.1 GCA_020853455.1 Alphaproteobacteria bacterium
ATTTGCGCCCTATTTATTTGCTTCTTGTCGCGGTAACCTTTCAGGATCCGGCAGCGAATAATGCTGTAGGAAAGGTTACGGGCATGAAAAGACGCGAATTTATCACGGCAACGGTCATGGCGGTTTGCGCGTTGGCGCTGAAACCCGCCTTTGGCGATCACGGTGACATAAAGGAACTGGTCATGAGCGACGATGAGTGGAAAAAGAAACTCGACCCGCAGCAGTATGATGTCCTGCGCTGCGAAGGAACCGAGCGCGCGGGCACCAGCCCGCTGCTGAAAGAGCACCGCGCAGGCGTTTTCAAATGCGCGGGCTGCGGGCTTGAACTGTTCAAATCCGACACCAAGTTCGACAGCGGCACCGGCTGGCCCAGTTTTTTCGACGCAATACCCGGTCATATCAAAACCAAGACCGACACCAAGCTTTTCATGGAGCGCACCGAATACCATTGCGCGAAATGCGGCGGGCATCAGGGGCCCGTTTTTGATGACGGGCCCAACCCGACAGGCCTGCGCTACTGCAACAACGGCGTTGCGCTGACCTTCGAGCCGGAAAAGAAAAGCTGAACCTAGCGTGGTTTCGTCTTGAACAGCAAAAGCGGCGTGGGATCGAACAGCGTCGCGGGCTTGGGTTTGCCGGCATCCCATTTCGTCGGCCCCCTTACATGGGCGGCGTGCAGTTCCAGATGCAGAAAGGCGTGATGCGTGTGATCTTCGTGTTTGTCGGCAGCTTTGCGGAAGGTGTAGCCAGCGGCATAGATTTTGCCGATGGGCGTGCCGGCCTTCACGGTCATGGCGGGGCGCAGCGCGGCGAAGGGACTGAATTCGCAATAGGCGATCAGGCCGCTGGCGCCCTGTACCAGAACCGCCTCCATATCGCGCCAGTAATCCTTGCGCGTCGAACTGCCGGAAAAGGGCGTGACGCCGATCACCGTGCCGTCCTCGACCGCCAGCACGGGCGTGTCGGCGGGGGCATAAAGGTCGATGCCTTCGTGGAAATGCCTGTCGCGCGCATCGCCAAAGGCGCCGGAATGCGGCGGCAGCGGCACCATCGCCTGATGCGGGCCGAGTTTGGCCCAGTCGTCCGGGCTGGCGCAGGCGACAAGTTCAAGCGGGAAGGGGGAAAGCCAGGGCATGGCGGTCAAAATCTCCGGTACGTCCCGACGAGTATATTTTAACAAGGATATTGCCGCAAGGTTTCGGAGTGACTAGGCTTTCAGTTAGAAAAGGAAAAATCATGAAACGCGTTTTCGCCGCCCTTATCGCCCTCTGCCTTCTCGCCGCGCCCGCGCACGCAGAAGAAGCCGCCAAGCCCCCAGTCTATAAAACCGCGATGTTCGCCGGCGGATGTTTCTGGTGCATGGAAAGCGATTTCGAAGACAAGACCGGTGTGATCGGCGTCGTATCCGGCTATGCCGGCGGCGAAGCGGAAAACCCGACTTACGAACGCGTGTCGCGCGGCGCATCCGGGCATCTTGAAACCGTGCAGGTGACGTATGATCCGAACATGGTTTCGTACAAGGAGCTGCTGCAGATTTTCTGGCAGAACGTCGATCCATTCGATGCGCAGGGCCAGTTCTGCGACAAGGGCAGCCAATACCGCGCCGCTATTTTCTACGGCAATGACAGCGAGGAGGCGCTGGCAAAATCTTCCGTGAAAGCGGTTGAAGCGAAATTCGGCAAGCCCGTCGCCACGCTGCTAAAACCAGCCAGCCATTTCTGGCCGGCCGAGGAACACCATCAGGATTACAAAAAGAACAATCCGACCGGCTATAAATTCTACCGCAGGGGCTGCGGCAGGGAGGGGCGTCTCGACGAGCTGTGGCTTGAAAAACCGGCTGCGCAATAATTTCCCGAATGTCTATTTTAAGCTGCAAAAACCCCCGCAAACGGGGGTTTTTGTTTTTTTGGCGGGTTTTTTCAGGGCAGGGGTCTTTTGCAGCTTTATAGTGCTTGCGCCACCCCATCATTTTTCCTATTTATGTAAGACTTAACGGCCAGAATGCGGGCGTGGCGGAATTGGCAGACGCGCTGGATTTAGGTTCCAGTGCCGCAAGGCGTGTGGGTTCAAGTCCCTCCGCCCGCACCACCCTACGCGCTTGAGCATCGTAGGGTGAAGCCGGGATAGAGAAGACCAAGCTACGGGTGGCAGGCCAGCCCCTTAAAAAAACGGCTTAAAATTTCGAGATCAAACTTAAAAGAAAGCAGAAGCAGAAAGTTCATGACCATGCAGATCACACAGACCAAGAACGAAGACCTCACACGCGAATTCACCGTCACCATGACGGCGGACGAAATTGACCAGCGCGTCAATGAACGCCTGACCGAGCTGGGCAAGACCGTGAAGATGCCGGGTTTCCGTCCGGGCAAAATCCCCATGAACCTGCTGAAATCCAAATCCGGCAAGTCCGTGATGGGCGAAGTGCTGGAACACGCCGTCAATGACTCGACCATGAAGGCGATCAACGAAAACAACCTGCGCCCCGCGATGCGCCCGAAGATCGAAGTGAAAACCTTCGACGAAGCAAAGGGCCTCGAATACACGATGGCGATCGAAGTGCTGCCGGAAATCAAGCTGGCCGACTTCACCAAGATCAAGCTGGAAAAGCTGACTGCGAAGCCCGCGAAAAAAGAAATCACCGAAGCGCTGGAACGCATC
>JADYYV010000358.1 GCA_020853455.1 Alphaproteobacteria bacterium
CCCGAAAACCACGCCGCGAATTTCGGCAGCGACGCGATATCCACATCCAGCTTGCCGTCCAGCATGGTGCCGGAGGTTGCGAGCTTGCCTTCGGCGGCGGTCGAAATGATGCCGTCCGATTTCAGGGTCAGCTTGCCCTTCGACGATCCGCCCTTGGCCAGTTCCATCGGCTTGTCGAGCGACATGAACAGGCTGACGCGCTTGCCCATATATTCCGTCCAGCCGTCGATCAGCACGCCGGAGGCAAGATCGGGATAGGTGATGTTGATGTCGAGTTTATCGAGCGCCACATTCGCGCCGCCTTTTTTATCGACATAGGATACCGAACCCTTGACGATTTCGACCTGGCTGAATTTGAACGACAGGTCTTTGGTGTAGTCGGTCGACGAACCGGATTCAGGCGCGCTTGCGGGGGCTGCGCCCTCTTTCTTCGCGGGCTCGAATTCCCAGTTTTTCTTGCCGTCGGCCGCGACTTCAAGGCGGATGACGGGGTTTTCCAGCGAGAATTTCGTGATCTCGATCTGCTTGTCCAGCAGCGGCTTCAGCGCGACGCGCAGGTCGAGCGAGCCCAGCTGCGCCATCGTCTTTTCCGCGGCCCAGGGCGCGTTGCTGAAGGTCACGTTTTGCAGCTTGACCATCAATACCGGCATCGGCGTCACCAGCGGCATCACGCGGATGCTGCTGAAGGCGATGTCGCGGCCGGTCTTTTCCTTGACCGCCGCTACCACGCGCGCCTCGATCTCCTCGGTGTTCACGTATTTCTTGATCGCCCAGAACAACCCGCCGCCGATCAGCAGGGCGAGGATGAGCAGGGAAATAAAAAACTTTTTCATGGCGGTCGGCTCCGTTATCTTCAGGCTTTTTCGGGTTTGGTCCAGGATTTTTCAGCAATCGTTGTCTGCTGGTGCGCAAAACTGTCGGGCGAAATATCCATCGTCGATTTCGATCCGCGGCAGATGCTGCGCGAATAGGCGGCTGCGAGCGGCATGATGCGGTCAAAGTAAAAACGCGCGGTTTTCACTTTCGTTTCATAGAAATCGCGCGTATCGGGGTTTTCGGCAAGGCGCAGCTTGGCGACGGTCGCCATTTTCACCCACATATGCCCCATCGCAACCACGCTCGCCAGTTTCAGGTAATCGGTCGACATCGCGCCCGCATCCTGCATCACGCGCGCCAGCAATTTCGGCTGCCCGGTTTTCGACAGCGCGATGCCGGCAGCCGCCTTCAGGCGCAGCCAGTAGGTATGGAACCACAGGCGCAGCCATGCGCTTTTCAGCAGGCGGCACAGCATACGCAGCGGCACGCCCGCTTTCGCGGCCTCGACCACGTCGCGGTTGATGATGGACAGGTACTTGCCCAGCAGATTTTCCTTCATCACCTTGCGGCCGATCAGGTCGAGCGCCTGAATGCCGTTGGTGCCTTCGTCCAGGCGCGTGATGCGGGCGTCGCGGTTAGACTGTTCCATCCCGTGTTCTTTGATGTATCCGTGGCCGCCGAAAACCTGCATCGCGGAATTGGTGTTATCGACCGCGTTGTCGGTGAAATGCGCCTTCATGATCGGGATCAGCAGATCGACGGTTTTTTGCGCCTTTTTGCGCGTTTTTTCATCGGCGTGCTTGTGCGCGATATCCAGCTGCATCGATACCCAGTAAATCAGGGCGCGCGCGGCTTCGGCCTGCGATTTCACGGTCAGCAATTCGCGGCGCACATCAGGATGCGCGATGATAGAGACAGCGGGTTTCGACAGGTTTTCGTCGCCGGCCTTTTGCTCGATCGGCTGTCCCTGCTTGCGGTCCAGGGCATAGATAAGCCCGTTTTGATATGCGATTTCGCTTAAGGAGAGCCACTGCAGCGCAACGCCAAGGCGCGCTTCGTTCATCATCACGAACATGGCGCGCATACCCTTGTGCTGCTCGCCGATGAGTTCGCCGTAGGCGTTATCAAGGCCCATTTCGCAGGTGGAATTGCCGTGGATGCCCATTTTTTCTTCGATGCGCTGGCAATAGATGCCGTTGCGCGTACCGTCGCCCGTGAATTTCGGGACGAGGAACAGGCTGATGCCCTTGATGCCGGGCGGGGTCGATGGATCTTCGATGCGCGCCAGCACAAGATGCAGGATATTCGATGTCAGGTCGTGTTCGCCGGACGAGATAAAGATTTTCGTGCCGGAGATTTTGTACGTGCCATCCGGCTGCTTCACCGCGCGCGTTTTGATAAGGCCAAGATCGGTGCCGCATTGCGGCTCTGTCAGGCACATCGTGCCCGACCATTCGCCGGTCACCAGTTTCGGCAGGTATTTGTTTTTCTGTTCGTCCGTGCCATAGACATGCACAGCGTTATACGCGCCATGCGACAGGCCGGGATACATGGCAAAGGCCATATTCGCGGAGCAGAACATTTCCGACAGCACGGTGTTGAGCACGATCGGCATGCCAAGCCCGCCGTATTTCGGGTCGCAGGCAAAACCGGGCAGGCCCGCCGCGCAGAACTGGTCGTAAGCATCCTTGAAACCCTTGGGCGTCGTCACCGTTTTCGCGTCGCGGTCGTGGTGGCATCCCTCGCGGTCACCGCTCGCGTTCAGCGGGAACAAAACATCCTCCGCCAGCTTCGCCGTCTGCGACAAAAATTCGTTGATCGTCGCATCATCGACGCTTTCAAAATCGGGCAGCGATTTCAGCTGCGAGACATTCAGCACTTCGTTGAGCACAAAGCGCATATCATCGAGGGGGGCCTTATAGCTGGGCATATATAAAGACTCCAAATGTTTTGACGGTCGAGTTTAGCGCGAAACCGCAGGCATTTGCGCAATAAAACACCGGATAGGTTATGGCAATAACCATGTGTTGCATTGCAAAAAGCCCGTCCCTGTATAAAATAAAATCCATGACGGTATCAAACTTCGTATTTATGGAAGATTTGACGGTTGGCCAGAAATTCACGGCCGGCCCTATCACCGTCACCGAAGAAGAAATCATCGCATTCGCCAAAAAATACGATCCGCAGCCGTTTCACCTGAACGCCGAAGATGCGGCGAAAACGATGTTCGGCGGGCTGATCGCGAGCGGCTGGCATACGGCGTCGATGACGATGCGGATGATTATTGATTCAAGCCCGAATTTCCCCGGCGGCATGATCGGCCGCACGGTCGAGAATTTGAACTGGCTGCGCGCCGTGAAGCCGGGCGATGTGCTGAGCTATGAAGGCGAGATCACCGACCTGCGCCCCGCCGAATCCGCCCCCGGCCGCGGCATCATGCGCGTCAAAAGCCGTACGCTGAACCAGAACGGCAAACCCGTGCTGGAAATGGAAGCGGTGATTTTTATTCCGCGCCGCGACGCTTAACCGAACCACTTGATCGGCACGTCGTTCAGCCAGAACATCATATTCCACACCTGCTGCGCCGCATAGATCGACATGCAGGCGAAGAAACCGGCCAGCGTCCAATCCACCTTGAACGCGCGAAAGGCGACGCAGGCGTTCACGATCACGCCGTAATACAGCACGATGCTGAAGGCGCGGTCCATCACATCGCGTTCATGGTTGCCCAACACGGCCAGCGCAAGAATGGGGATGGCGATGAGGGTGTTCGGCACCGTCATCCAGTTTCCCA
>JADYYV010000359.1 GCA_020853455.1 Alphaproteobacteria bacterium
GAGCCCGACACCTTCACACCCGCCGCGTTCCACTCGCGGCGGGTTTTTATTTAAAAGGATGACCTATGGCATCGACCCAGCAACAAAGTTTTTCCGCTCTCTCCCATTTCCCGCCGCCGCCCCGCCTCGATAAAAAGTATCTTGAAGCCGATGCTCCATCCCTTTATGCGCTGGCTGAGGCGTACCGCCACGCGGCGCAGCCCTTGTGGCAGCACGACCGGAAACTGAGCCCGATAGATCGCTTGCCGTTTCGCCTGCTGGCCGCGCATGCCATCGAATTATGTCTCAGCGCGTATCTGCTGCAAGCGGGCATTGCAGGCGAAGATGTTCGCGGATTTCAGCATAATCTTGCCGTGCGGCTGGTGGCGGCAGGCGAAAAAGGCCTGCTTTTGCGCAAACGCACGATCGAGCATTTGCAGCGGATGGACAAAGACAGAGAATACCTGATGACGCGCTATAACCCGGCGCCGCTTGCGATGGCCGAACTCACACGGGTAAAGGCGACGTTGGACGAACTATTCGATAAAACCGGCAAAGCCTTCAACTGATGCGCCGTAACTCATTTTCCGCATCATCCGCCGCTTTGCGATAAACGGTGAAACCTTCACATATACTTATCACTTCCGTGCTTTTTTGCGCGCATCCGCGACCGAAACAATTCTTTAAACATTGTTCACTAGGGTCATCTCTAGTGCGGGACGACTCGCCACGCGAATATGAATATTTGTGGATAAATCTGGACTTTTTTCGATGCGATATGTTCAGATGAATTTCCACTACGGCGTGACAGTCGAGGGTGAGCCCGCCAGGGCAGGGAGATAACAGATGTCACGTAAGCCTGAAAAAGCGACCCCATATTTCATGATCGTGCGTCCCTTCAATATGGTCGCGCCGCCGACACCTGTCTGCGAAGCGCCGACCTTCAAGCCTCCGTCGCCCCCCGTCGATCGCGGCGACTGGACCATCCCCGTCATGGATGAAAACGGCGCGCCCGCTTTCGCCCGCCCCGCAGTGCCCGTCGATTTCATCGGCACCATCAATGTCGAAAAGCCCGATCCGTTCCTGTCGGACGCCGCCAAGGCAAAACGCCAGGCGCATCTGGACCGCGAAGCGGAGCTGAACCGCGACTGCCTTGAAAAGGCGGTTTTCATTTTGTCGCAGAGCCCGACCGGCCGCGACGTGCTGGAACAAATGACCAAGGAAGGCTACCGCATCGTGTTCGACGAACGCCGCACGGGCGATCGCGGCGCGGGCGGGCTTTGCGATCCGTCGGAAAAACTCATCATCCTGCGCGGGCACGACGATCCGGGTTATATGGCGCTGCTGCTCGGCCATGAATCGGTCCATGCGGTGCAGAACACGCGCCACGATCTTTTCCCGTCCACGCGCCACAAGCCTGAAGTCGGCATCAAGATGTCGTTCGCGATCGAGGCGGATGCCTATGCGCAGCAGTCGCAGATTGCATTGGAACTGGCCTACGGCGATCCGCAGGGCCCGAAAGACCAGTGGAAGATGCAAGAACCGCTGCTGCAAATGCGCGAGCGTTTCCCCGATATCATCAAGGCCGCCGAACGCGTGCTGATTTCCGACAAGCAATTGCAAAACGGGGCGACGGTTGCCGCCGCCTACGAAGCCTTCTACGACAATTTCTATCTGCGCACCTTCTATGAAGACGCGCATATCGACTGGGCGAACCAGTACGCGCCCAAGCTGAAGGGTTCATTCCCCTGGCTGCAGCGCCATTTCAGCAAAGACACCGACAGCCAGTGGATCAAGGACCGCATCCAGCATCGCGGCCGCCCGTACCTGAACGAACACCTGCCGAACATGACGTTTGACGACGCGCGCCATTCGGGCCTGACCGATGTGACGCAGAAAAAAATCCAGCGCTTCTACAAAAACCATGTGAAGGGCGATGCACCCGAGCTGAAAAAATACGGCGTGCATATGCGCGATGCGGCGGAACTGGTGCTGGGCCTCACGACCGGCATCCATGCGATCTTCAAGCCGGGCGACGCGCCGCCCAAGGCCAGCGACCGCACGCCGCCGCGCTGGAATAGCTAAACGGCTGATTTGTTTATATAAACCGCCAGGCAGGCGGTTCCATAAACCATTGACATAACACATCAAATCTTTATACTCGGCCCTGCATTTCAAAAGGTAGGGACGGGCAATGGCCGAATCCGGCTGGCAGGAAACGGTAGAAAAAATCAGGACGGCGCTGAAGGCCGCGCCAGTCGCGGAGGGCGTTTGCGTCATCGGCGATGCCCTGCGCCCGCAGCTGGCCGAGATGCTCGCCGAACCGCTGAAGGAAAACAACCGCATCGTGTTTACGGCGGGGCAGCTGGATACGGCGCAGGCCGGCGGGCTTGCGCGCGCGGGTCTTATAAAGTGGTGGCATGTCTATGCGGGCGCCTCCTATTTCGGCAAGCCGGACAACCTGCGCGCCCTGCGCGCGCTCTACGACGCCGATAAGGGCGCCGGCGATCCGCATGACAGTTTTGATTCCACGCTCACCTGGGCGTCGCATCCGCATAACGTGACCAAGGGAATCGTCACGCGCATGGATCCCGAAACGGTCGCGCTGCTGATCGAATGGGGCGCGAATGTGAACCACGAAAACGGCAAATATTACGGCTACGTGCTGCGCGGGTCGCCTGCGGAAATCATCGCGATCTATCTCGACAGCGGCGCGCCGAAACAGGCGGCCGAAACGGCGCTGCAGGAAATGACGGGCGCCAAGAATTATTTGCAGGCGCAGCGTATCGACAACGCGCTGGGCGGCGACGGCATCTATGCCAAGGTCGACGCCCAGACGCTGATGACGACGCAGTTCATCGGCGAGCCCGAAGGCGTCGCGACGCTGAAAACCATTTATAATTTCCGCAGCCGCCGCCTGAATGAAATCTACACGCCGCCCGGGCAGGGCGCTCCATCTGCCATGACATCGACGGATTTCGCGGGTGTTGACGCCGGCAGCCTGCGCCGCGCGCAGGAAAAACTGGAACAGCTGGGCGGCCGGCCGGCTGACGTGCTGGAAAAACCCAGACTGGCGGCGATGAAAAATGGCTGACGCGAAAGACATCGAAAAGAAAGTCGCCGATTTCACCCAGCTGCTGACGCGCGTCGTGCAGACCGGCGGCAACTGGTATATCCCCGAAGACGTGAAGGCGCAGTTCCAGAAACAGTCGCACAACCCCGACATCAACGACATCAACGTCGCCGTGTTCGGGCAGCTCGACACCGACAAAATGATCGCGCTTGCGCGGGCGGGCGCGGTGCATTGGTGGCAGCCCTTCACCGGCAAGGCTTTCTTCGGCGATGCCGACGGCATGAAAAAAATCTATAACGCCGTGCCTGCGGAATCGCGCCCCAATGCCACCAGCGCGATGACCTGGGTCTGCTTCCCCTACAAGGCCGCGGGCGTTTCGAACAAGATCGAGGTGGCCGTGCTGCGCCAGCTGTTCGACTGGGGCGCGGATGTGAACGAGAAAAAAGGCGAATGGCTGGAAAAGGCTGTGCGCCAGCTCGACGGCGAACCGCTGAAGGAATTCGTGAAGCGCGGCAGTATCGCGACCGTCTTCAAGGCGATGGACGCGATCACCGATGACACGCGCCGCGCGGAAATCCAGAAGCTGCTGCAAAAACCCACCAGCTATGTGAAGGTCGACGACGACACGCTCAGCGAAACCAAATTCATCCCCGACGCGCAGGGCGGCTCCACCTTCAAGGCGCTGTTCAATTTCCGCGCCCGCCGCGTGAACGAAGTGTTTGAAGGCCCGGACCGCAAAACGGTCTTCATGACCTCCGCCGCCTTCGGCGACTATGATTCGGCGGCGATCGATTTCGCGCGCGAAAAACTGAAATCGCTGGGCGGCAAGCCGAATGACGGGGGCGCAAAGCCCGCATTTCGCGGCCTCTCCGCGCCGCAGGCTTAAGCTATTGACATATTACCCGCAGTTTCCTATGAAAAAGACTGCCTCATAACAAAAGACAGCACGGAAGCCGACATGCCTATCCGCGACCTTTACAATGCCAATGCCGCAGCTGAAAACGACAGCCGCCATTTCGCCGAAAAGGTGAACGACAACGTGCTGTTCACCGAATTCAGCCATAACGGAAAATTCGTGCAGAAAGCGTATTTCGATTTCCTGACCGAAACCGTCTCGCTGCTCGTCAACACCTCGAACAACGACCGCACGCTCACCTTCGCGGAAATGGACCCGAAGGTGCTGCAGCTGCACCGCGATATCCTGATCGAACTCGGCGGCCGCCCGCAGCCCCTGTCTGCGTCTGTCTTGAAACCGGCGCTCTCTGTCCCGTCGCGGAAAGGCCTCAACACGTGAACAACGATCTGCTGCGCCCCTCCAGCGACCCTGAAATCTGGAAGCTCTGCGCCGCCGAGATGAACGGCGTGATGGCGACGATCGATTTTGAATCCGCGCGACGCCTGCCCTCCGCGACGCTGACCGAACGCGATGCGCAGACGCAGCGCGACCTTGCGATCGACGCACCGCGCAAGCTGGTCGGGCAGATGCAGCAGATGCAATGGGGCGGCAACCGCACGCATTTCACCTATGGCCAGCTTGATACGGAAGCGCTGGTCTTGCTGGCGGAACGCAAGCTTGTCAGCTGGCAGGAAATCTTCAACGCCAAGGCATCGTTCGGCAAGCCCGACGATCTTGAACGCATCCGCACGCAGGCCTTGCTGTCCGGCGCGACGATCAATATCAACAGCGCGCTTGCCCATGCGTCGAAGCCCGCCAACATGGTGGCGGGGCTGCGCTTTGACGGCAACTACGCGACGACGGAATATTTGTTCCGGCAGGGCGCGGATCCGAACATGGATAACAACGGCGTGCTGTTCTACACCGTCGTCGAACAGGGCCGCAGCGATATCGGCCGCCTGTTCGCGAAATTCGGCCAGAACGGTCTGCTGAATGTCGAGATGTGGGTGAACAAGGCCAAGGCCGACCGCAAGATCAAGCTGCATGAAGACCTGCGCAAGATCCATTGGGAATACGGGCGCTATCATGTGCTGGATAACGAAACGCTGCAGGAAACCAAAATCTTCCCCGATAACGGCGGGTCGCTGAAAATCCTGTTCAACTTCGCGTCGCGCCATGTGACCGAAATGCTGGAACTGCCGAACCCGAAACAGGTCATCGTCAAGGATTACAGCTTCGATGATTACGGACAGCAGGCGCTGGAATCGGCGCGCGCGAAAATGATCGATATGGGGGCAAACCCGTCCGGCATCGACCTGCCCTTGCGCGGTAAATCGGTGGTGCCGAAACCCGCCACGTTCGGCCTGCCCGGAAAGCCGACAACACCCTGATATATCAATAACTTGCCATATGCACAGTTGACAGCTGCCGCCCTAGCCTTTATCTTATGTAAATCATAAAATAAAGGAAGACCGGCATGGCCCCACAGGATTCTCCCGCAGCGGTTGAATACAAATACCTGCTCGACGCGACAGGATCGCGCCAATACGCGCTGCAATCCGAAGACGGCCGCCCGACGCGACACATCACGGTCGCAACGCCGCTGGGTGCCGGATCGCTGAAACCCAATGAAACCGTTTATGCCTTTGCCGAAGGTGCTGCGACCACCTTCAGCGGCGGCGGCATGGTGCTGGCCGCGACCGTTTATAAAATCACGACCGACAGCGACGCGATTGCCAAGGACATGCGGCAGGCCGCCGTCGAATACGCCGTCGATTTTTCGATGGGCGGCGACCGGGGCGTGACGTACAAACTCACCCCCGCATCCGAAGTTGCGCTCAAACAGGCGGGCATCGGCGATGATTTCCCGCGCGAAATTTCAGGCACGATGTCGGGCAACGGTTTTGATGAACGCGTGACGGGCGGCGGGCTGATCGTGCCGGCGTCCAAGGGGATGGGCGTTGAAATGCCGTTCCCGCCGCAGCATGAAGACGGCGCGACATTCGCGCGCGCCGCCGTTGAAAAAGCAAATGCGGAAAAATCAAGCGCCGCCAATGATGCCGAACGCCCGCGCGCCGGTTTTTACAAATCGGATGCGCAAACGCTGGTCGAGGTGAAAGATCTGGGCGCGGGCGAAACCCTGCGCCTTGTCTTCAATTTCGAATCCCGCCGCGTGACGGAGGTGTTCACCGGAAAAGCCGAAGCTGCGCTGGGATCATACGGTTTTGCCGCTTACGATGAAGACGCGCTGAAAACCGCATTCGACAGGCTGGTGGAATTGAAAGGCACGCCGCGCGCGCTCGAAACCGCGAAACCCGCGCGCGTGCCGGCGTCAAAACCCGCTTAAGGTTTTTTGTCTTTTCTCAGCTTGATATAAAACGCGCCCTCGCCGCCGTCTTTCGGACGGGCGGGGGTGAAGGCCAGCACGATGCCGCGCAGTTCGCCTTCCTCCAGCCACATCGGCAATTGCCGCCGCAATACGCCGCCGCCCACGCGCCCCTTGCCGGTAATCACCAGCAAGGTGCGCCGCCCTGTTTTGACCGCATTGCGGATAAAGCGGTGCAGCGCGGCATAGGCCTCCGCCTGCGTCATGCCGTGCAGGTCGATGCGCCCGTCGATATCGGCCGGACCCTTGCGCAGTTTCTGCTCCTCGCCTTTATCGAAGGGCTTGGGCGCGATTGCGGGCAGGGGCATATTGCGCGGCGCCCGTAAAGGCGGCGGCGCAACCACGGGGGTTTTGACGGGCGGTTTGGCGGGTTTTACCGGTGCTTTGGGAATAGCGGCTTTGGGCGTCACAGGCTTGCGGCGCAGGGGGCGCACGGATGCCGTGACATGCTGCCACAACGCCCTGTCTTTTTGGGTCTCATCTTCCCCGCTTTTGCCTTTTTTGACCATAAACCCAGCCATTCCCGCAGGTTATTCGTTTTTAAACCGTTTCATGTTATATTATATTCAAGGGAGCACGAAGGTATAGCCATGAAAAAATTCGCGATTATCAGTTTTTGCCTCTTCCTGACAGCGGGTGCGTTTGCGCATATCGCCGCAGCGCAGCTCTCGCCGACACTTGCTGATCCGACACTGGGCGATCCGGTGTTTGGCAAACCGGCGCCGGTCGCACCGTTACAGGCCGATGCGGCGCAGTCCGCCGTGGCGGATGACGGCCCCGACGAAGTGGGCGCGGCGCCCCCCGTGGGACAGCCCGGCTTTCCCGCCTTCGCCTCCGATGTCGATATCGCCACCATTTATCACAAGCTGACCGGCCAGCCGCCCGTGTTCGAACAATGGGCGCGCCTGTCGCCGCAATGCCAGCAGGAAAAAACGCAGACCGGCCGCATCGCCTGCCAGGAAAACAAGCAGGAAGAACTGCGCCAGCAATACCAGCTGCAGACGCTGACCGAAGCCGTGGCCGTGCCCTTCGTGCCCGCCGTGTTTTCCGCCTACAGCAAGGAAAACAGCGGCTATATCATCAAGAATTTTTCCGATGAAACCTATATGCCGTTCTCCTATGCGGGGCGCAACTACGCGCTGATCCCGCAAGGCCTGATGGACCGGCAGTTCCTGCCCATCAGCGGGCCCGCGCAAAAAGACGTCGAGGCCGCGCTGCGCGCGTCGCAGCGCAAGGCGGTCGTGCTGCTTTATATCCAGCCGACCTATTCCGACCCCAAGGCACAGCCGGTCGAACTGGATGGCAAGCAATACACCCTCATCTCCGGCAAGGTGACGAATATCGCCGTCTATAAATGCCACAAGACGCGCCCCTGCGTGCTGCTGTGGGAAGAAGGCACGCGCGAATCCCGCGATGCCCAGCGCGAAGACCTGATGAACCTGAAACGGTAAGGCTGGACAGCGGATGTTTTCAAAAATCGGCGCGATGATGGGTCCCTCCTCGCAGGGCGGGCGCGGCAGCGGGCAGGACAGCCAGTCCCGCCGGCACGACAGCGCAAGCGTCGATGACGCCAACCCCGCGCCGGAAGACATCGTCATGCTGTCGATCGGCGCGCTGCGCGCGCTGGTGCAAGAAGAACTCAGCCTGCAGCCGCAGGCGCAGGAACTGCTCCGCAAGCTGTCGATGGTCGAACAGCACGGGCTGCAGAACCTGCCGGTGCGCGCCGGCCAGCCGGTCGGCGACGCTATTCTGGAAGCCGCGTCCTATTTCGGCTCCGCCCGCTAAATCCCGTAATTTTACAAAATGCGGTTCGTGACCATGCGATCATGAATGATCGCCGGATTGCGGCCATGCCTATGACAATATTCACGCCGCCTCCCGACGCAAACAAAGTATGATGCAAACAAGCTATTGAGAATTCATGCCGGGAGTAGGATACTGACGCATGGAAAAAAAGCGCCCATTGTTGTCCATCCGTCCGCATTTCGACCCCGGCCTGACCATGGTCCAGTCGCTGATGGTGACCGCGCTCGGCTTTCTGGTCGTCACCGTCGCGGCGGGCTTCGTTACCTATATCCTTTTCGCGCTGGTCGGGCTCGACCGTTATTTCGGGCTGTTCGGCGTGTTCGGCTTTTACATGGTGGTCAGTATCGCAGGCCTGCCGCCGCTGTATTACGAACTGAAAAAACGCGCCTTCCAGCGCACGCTGTATAACTTCTACGAAGACTACATGGATTTCCAGTATTTCCACTGGTACCTGAACCGCCGCCGCGGCCGCGTCTGGTACCGCGACATCGCCGATGTGACCCAGC
>JADYYV010000360.1 GCA_020853455.1 Alphaproteobacteria bacterium
AACGTGTACCAGGCCATCGACAACAACCTTGAAATCATTCCCGTCATCAACAAGATCGATTTGCCCGCAGCCGAGCCTGACCGCGTGAAAACGCAGATCGAGGATGTGATCGGCATCGACGCGTCCGACGCCGTGCTGACCTCCGCCAAATCCGGCATCGGCATCGATGATCTGCTGGAAGCCATCGTCACGCGCCTGCCGCCGCCCAAGGGCGACCCCGCCGCCATCCTGAAGGCGCTGCTGGTGGATAGCTGGTACGACGCTTACCTTGGCGTCGTCGTCCTGCTGCGCGTCGTCGAAGGTACGCTGAAGGTAAAGGACAAGCTGCGTTTCATGAGCAACGGCGCGGCATATGAAGCCGACCGCGTGGGTGTGTTTACGCCCAAGCACGTGATGACCGGCGAGCTGAAGCCCGGCGAAATCGGCTTTGTCACCTGCGGCATCAAGAACATCGGCGAGACGAAAATCGGTGATACCATCACCAACGACCGCAACCCCTGCGCCGAACGCCTGCCGGGTTTCAAACCCTCCGTGCCCATGGTTTTCTGCTCGCTGTTCCCTGTGGACTCGAGCGAATTTGAAAAGCTGCGCGACAGCCTTGGCAAGCTTGCGCTGAACGACGCGTCTCTGCATCACGAGGCCGAAAACTCGACCGCGCTGGGTATGGGTTTCCGCTGCGGCTTCCTGGGCCTGCTGCATCTTGAAATCATTCAGGAGCGTTTGCAGCGCGAATATAACCTCGACCTGATCCCCACCGCGCCCTCCGTCGTCTATCGCATCCATATGACGAATGGCGAGGACATGGAGCTGTATAACCCCGCCGACATGCCCGATATCGTGCGCATCGCGAAGATCGAGGAGCCGTGGATCAAGGCGACGATTTTCGTGCCGGACGAATATCTCGGCTCGATCCTGACGCTCTGTCAGGAACGTCGCGGTGTGCAGGTTGAATTGACCTGGGTGGGCTCCCGCGCTATGGCGATTTACCGCCTGCCGCTGAACGAGGTCGTGTTCGATTTCTACGACCGCCTCAAATCCATTTCGCGCGGCTATGCGTCGATGGATTACGTGCTGGATGGTTTCGAGGAAGGCGAGCTTGTGCGCCTCAACATCCTCGTCAACGGCGATCCGCTCGACGCGCTGTCGATGATCGTCCACCGCTCACAGGCCGAACGCCGCGGCCGCCAGTTGTGCGAACGCCTGAAAGACCTGATCCCGCGCCAGCTGTTCAAGATCGCGGTGCAGGCATCGATCGGCGGCAAGATCGTGGCGCGTGAAGATATCTCCGCGCTCCGCAAGGACGTCACCGCGAAATGCTATGGCGGCGACGTATCCCGCAAGCGCAAGCTCCTCGACAAGCAGACAGAGGGCAAGAAGAAGATGCGCCAGCACGGCAACGTCGAAATCCCGCAATCCGCATTTATCGCGGCCTTGCGCATGAACGACGAATAAGCCTTACGGACGGATAGCAGCGATTTTGTAAATGGTTTCCATCGCGCGGTCGCGGAAGCTGCTGCCGCGTGCGCCGAATTCGTAATACATTTTCGTGACGCGCGATACTTCGTTAAAGGCGGCGCTCTTGTTCGTTCTGGCGGTTTCCAGCACGGCCTTTTCCCATTTATCCAGCGCGTTGCGCGCAAGGTCGTCGGGCGCATCGCGCCCCAGCGCCGCGTTGCTGGCGGCGGCAAAGGCAAAGCTGAGGCCTTCTTTCTTCGCGGCAAGGATATCGACGGCGGCGTTCCATTCCGCCATGCCGCGTTTGCGCGCTTCCGTGTTGCCGCCCGCGCGCGATACCACCAGCTGCGCCGCCATCGCGACGCTGGCCATTTGTCGCATGTTGCTGCGGTCGGCGCGGGTGATGAGCGACAGGGTTTTCGCCACCAGTATGTCGCGCATCGCGGGTTCGTCCATCATGTTCAGGCAATAGGTCGCCATGCCGATGCCTCCCTGCCAGTCGCGCCGCGCCGTCGTTTCAATCGCGCCATTCACGATATAGGGCACCTCCGCCGCGCCCAGATGATGGCCGGAGGTCAGGCTCATCAGCGATGAAAACACCTGCATGTCGTTGCCGTTCGCCAGCGCCGATTTCAGGACGCGCAGGATTTGCTCCCGCTCCTGTTTTTTAATGTCATCTTTCGATTTGCGCGAAAAAATGCCCATGGCTGCCTTGGTTTGTTGGATAGGGAAGCATAGCGCACCGGCCGGTTATGTCAATATCGCCTAAAACGCGCTTTTCGCGCCTTTTCCGATCAGGAAACGGTAGGCCGCCGCAATCGACCGCGCGTCATGCAGGGCGTTGTGTTCCTGAATCGACGATATGGGCGCGCCCAAGGTTGCCGCCAGCTTGCCGGAATTGGTCTTGCCCTTCACGATGCCATAGGGCGCGCCGACATCGAAAAACCACGGCCCGATATTGTGGCTGTCGAAATCCGCTTCGCTGGCGGGCATGTTGTTGAAAACAAGGTTTTCCCGCATCACCCGCGCATCCCAGCCATAGCAGGATGTGGGGTCGCC
>JADYYV010000361.1 GCA_020853455.1 Alphaproteobacteria bacterium
GCCTGTCGGGCTTGCAAGATCGTCGGGATTCCAGCAGTTGGAACCGCCGGTGTCGCAGATCAGGTCCTGACGCGCGGTTTCGGTGCGCAGGTTGCCGACAACCTGCAGGCGTTCGGACGGCGTACCCGTGCCGACGCCGACGTTGCCGATGTTCAGGTTAAAGATGTCGGGGCTGCCATCGACGAATTCCCACAGCGAGGAAATGTTGATGACGGACTGCCAGACGGAATCGTCAAAATACGCGGCGCGCGCGGCAGGCGTCGAGGTGTTGACGGAGCGCAGGCCCTGGATGAAAGTCGCGTTGCCGTCGCAGTTAAGCTCGTCGACCGTCTGGTTGCCGGTCGTGCAGGGGAAGGGGATGTTGTTCGGGTTTACGCCCTGCCCTGAAATGTTATAGGCGCCCATATGGTTGTCGCCCGCGGCGACGATCACGTAGTGCGCGCTGCCGGCCGGACGCACCAGCCCGATGCCGTCTTCGGTGGTGATATCGATTGCGCCATACGAGTTGTGCGCCGTCGTCTTGGAGGTCAGCGCGCCGGTCACGGCAGAGGTCATCTGGTAGCTGTACGGGTCCAGCACGCTTTTCAGCGTAATGTCGTTGAACGTCGCCATGATCGATTCCGCGCGCACACCCGCATCCATCACGCCGTCGCTGTTCACGTCGCAATAGGTGGGCGTGCCATAGACCAGGTCGTCGGTCGGCAATGCGGGCGGCGTGTTTTCACGCTGGCCCGGGATCGCGGCCAGCGTCAGGGTCACGACGACACATTCCTTGGGCGGCGGCGCCGGCAAGGTGCTGTCGTTGCCGCTCGAGAAAATCGCACCCTGCGAAAGACCGATACCTTCCTTGATCGACACATAGGGGATGCCGCCGATCAGCACGGGATCCGGCAGCGCGTCCGGATCGACAGCCGTGTCGCGCCCGGATGTTTTGCAGATGCCGCGTGTTGCAGGCGCGGCCGTGGTCACCCATGTGCTTGTGGGCAGGTCGTAATACATGCAGGTGCCGTCTGCCGCAAGTTTCAGCGTCGTGCAAAGATTTAAGGGCGCCGCATCGGGCAGTTCACGCCCGGCAAGATCATTCGTCACGGGCAGGCTGGGATCCGAGGGACAGGGAAGACGCCCTGCCTTGGTTGAATAGTTCGACAGCGAGGTTGCGATCGCTTTTTGCTTTTCCGTCGATTCTTTCGCGCGTTCTGTCTTGATGTAAAGGCTGTAGGCAGAAAACGACAGCGCCATCATCAGGCCGGATAGCACCATGACCACCGACAACTCGATGATCGTGAATCCCCGGATGGAAAAATTGCGGACGGAAAAAATAGCGGCGCCGTTGCGGAAACGACTCATCATGCTCACCCTGGAAGAAAACACTTCAACACCAGTATATATTTTAGGCCGACTCGTTGAATAAGTCGTTAATAAAGCTATGCTCTTGAAAAGATTATCATAAGAAAAAGGCCCGGGATTATGCATCCCGGGCCTCGTTTCTCGCTATGTAAGTCTTGTTAGCCCTGAATACGGAAGATCAGGCCGCAGGATTTGCGGGTGTTTGCTTCGTAGTCGTTGTCGGTTGCGGTGTCATGGCAGACGTCCGTAGCAGGTGCGCCGACGCCCGAGGGGCCGTAAGCCTGCACGAAGCCTTTGGTGGGCTTGCCGTCATCCAGTTTGCGGTCGATCTGCGCCGCGCGCGAGGGAGACAGCGGACCCGTACCGGCGATAGCACCGACGATCGCAGCCGCAGGTGCGGTCACGAGAGCCAGAACCGTACCAGCCGGACCGATTGTGCCGGCAGGCATGCCGGGGCCGCGCGTACCATCGTTGTAGCCGACGATAAAGCCGCCGCCGAGACGCGCGGAAGGATGGGTTTCACCCCATGCCGGCGCAATCGCGCCAGCCGGAACCGCGGCAATCGCCGAGTCCGTCACGCCCGAGATCAGGTCGGACAGCAGCAGGTGCTGCCAGTACAGGTTGGTTTCTTCGCCAACCACTGTCGGGGGCTTCGCCATACCGGCTGCGGGAGACTGAGACGCGAACGCGCCTGCGCCCCAACCGGGTGCGCCGATGATCGAGTTACCGGCGGTCGCTGCGACGGGGTTGCAGTTCGCGGTGCAGTTCGGCACGCGGTTCTGTGCAAGGCGAAGGTCGCCGGGCATACCGTTATAGCTGTCGCGGAAAGACGTGGTCGCCGCTTCATAGGACTTCACCTGCGCGACCGTCGCGGTCGTGCGGGCGTTTTCCATCAGTTCCTGCCCTTTCAGGATCCCGCCGATCAGCAGGCCGATGATGGTCATCACGATCGCCAACTCGACGAGGGTGAAGCCTTTTTGTGATTGATTACATTTCATGGATGTTTCCCCAATAAGTAGTTGTTTTAAGCGTGGACCGTGAGCCTGAAGTTTTTTATCAAGAGTTTCAGCCTCGTCACCGTTTACGCGGCGCACCCGGAAATATCGATCGCGGCTCCCGAGCCCTCGCCTGTCATTACTTTGGTGACCTAGTAACCATCTTTCAACAAAAAAGTTAAACCTTTGTTTAACTCGGGCACTTTTGTTGCTCATCATGACAAATTAAGCAGCCGGGATGCGTATATGCAAATGAGTTTGCTGGATTTTGGTCACACGTACGTACACTCTTAACATTGTCAAGATGATGCGATGAGGATGCCAAAGGCTTATCAATTCATACCGCAGGCGGTCTTTTGTGCGGCCAAAACCCGTGACAAAAAAGCAACCGGAAGGGTTATGCGCGAAAAACGAATCCGCACGAAATGAGACATATCAAAACATGATTCTTTCAAGGCGGCGGAATTTTATTGCGGTATATCGCCCGCTTTTGCCTGACCCGGCAAAGCGGCGCGCGCGCGGTAATGGGACGGCGTTTCGCCGGTCACCTCGCGGAACACGCGGTTAAACGAAGCCAGCGAATTGAACCCCGCCTCGAATGCCAGAACCTGAATCGGTATCGCCGGGTCGCGCAGCATGCCCTTGGCGTCCTCTACCCTGAATTCGTTCAGAAGGCGGGGGAAGCTTTTGCCGAAGGCGCTGTTGATGACGCGCGACAGGGTGTTTTCCGACGTTCCCACTTCACGCGCAAGATCGGCGCGGCTGAACGTGGGCTCCTGATAGAGTTTTTCAAGCTCCATCAGGTTGCGCACCTTGTCGGCAATCTGCTTTTCCTCCTCGCTCAGATGCGCGGCGCGCGCGCCCGTATGCAGCGCGACCGGCAGCGGATACACGCGGAACAGCGTGGTGGTGACCAGATAAGCGAAGGCAATCCCCAGCACGGATTGCAGGCCGTCCGCGTCATGCAGGCTCACATTGCCGGTCGAGAGCAGCAGGTTCACGACAATACGCAGCACATTCGCCGCAATCAGCGTGATCACCAGCCAGTAACGCTCTTTCGCGCCGCGATCGCTGCCAAGGCGCCGGAAAACGTCGCGCTGCGCGAAAAGCGCCAGCATGCAAAGCGCGCCCGCCATCGACCACAGCCAGTAAAGGCCCTCGAAAAATTTCGGGCACAGCGCGAAAAACGACAAACCGCAGGTCGGCGTTTGCAGCCGCGCCATGACGAACGCCGCCGCAAGTGTCGCGGGCACGCTGAGCAGCCACAGGAAATGCTTGCCGCCCCGGAAGGCGTGCAGGCGCGACACCTGCAGCACCAGCAGATAACAAAGCGGCACGCCGATAGCGCCTGAAAACCAAAGGGCAAGGCGGATCGGCGCTTCGTAATCCTCGAGCCGCAGCGCGAAGCGCAGCCCGAAGGCGCAGGCGAGCGAGAGGAAATAGGCAATCGCGATCGATCCCTGCCGCAGGTCGCGCACGCGGAAAAAGACATAGACAAGGATGAACAGGCATTGCGCAAGGCCGGTCAGCGCGATCCATTCGAACAGGCTGAACGTAACGTCGTAATCGAAATGCATGATGCCCCCTTCCCGCTTGCGGGCTTATTCGGGCTCGGGCGCGGGGCGCGGACGGCGGTATTCGCCGGCATCGTCGATATTTCGCTCCGACATGATCTTATCGACCTCGGCCTGCGGCACGCCCAGTTCTTCGACCAGGTAGGTTTTCATGTAATTGACTTCGTTCGGATGAAAACCGTGGCCGGTCTGCAGCAGTTCCGTGATGATCTTGCGCGCGTCTTCTCGGTCGCCCTGTTCCTTCAGCACGAAAGCCGGCATCTGGCGCGCCCAGCCCGGCAGCACGTCGTCGACCAGCTGCATTTTCGACAGCTTGTAGGCAAGGTCCAGCGCCAGCTGCAGGTCGCCAAGGCGGTGGCGCGCGAGGAACACCGCCTGCACAAGCCAGCGCCATTTAGAACCCACCGGGCGCACGCCGACATGCGACAGGTAATCGACCACCACGGCGACATCGGCCGGCACGCGCGTCGCGCCGAAATAATAGGCGGCCAGCATGGGCACATGGTCGGAGGCGGGATCGAGATCGTCGAGAAGTTTAAACCAGGCGCCAAGGCGCGCGTAATCGTAATTGCGGATCGGCGTTACGCGCCCGCCTGAATCGCCGAGGTTCTGCAGCGTAATCGCGCCGAGGCGATAGGCGAATTGCTGGTCGCCAAGCGCCATCATAGCGGCGCCGTCATGCGTGGGCACCGGCGGCACGCCTTCCCATTTCGCATAGATGAAGCGCGACCCCGCCCAGAAGGCGAGATTAAGGGCGAGCGCCGCCACCAGTACGATGTTGAGGCGGGATTTGGTACCGGATGCGGACAGCATCAGAACTCCCGGCGGATGAAGTCAAAGGCCGCGGCGCAAATGAACAGCAGCGCGCTGAAAATTCCCTGCAGGAAAATAAATCCGCCGATGCCGAGCGTCGCGACGAGCCGGTAGGCATAGGCGCCCGCTTCTTCCGTGAAACCGAAGCCGCCGGAGCCTTCGACGCCATACACGAGCCAGGATGTCTGGGCCATCAGGTCAAGGCGCGGCACCAGAACCGAGACGATTTCCATCGCATTGTTGAGCGCGGCGAACACGATGGTTTCCGGCGCCTGATAGGCGATGCCCAGCAGCGTGCCGATCAGGCGCGTCAGCACATACAGGCCGAGCGCGGCGAGCGCGGAGCCGGAGGCGCTTGATACCACCATCGCGAAGAACAGCGACGCCACCGCCATGATCGCGTATTCGACGCCCAGGCTTGCGCCCCACAGCGTGAAGCCGCCCATATTCGGCTTGCCGAGAAAAAACACCGCGCCACAGACCGCCGCCGCCACCAGCAGCGCCAGCAGGATGAAGGCGCAGGCGTGGCTGACCAGGAACGTCATGCGCGACAAAGGCCGCGAGAGCAGGAATTCGACTTCCTTCGTCTCGAACGACCGGCGCGTGTAAAAGCAGCAGAACAGCACAACGCCGACCACGCCCAGAAAGCGCAGGCCGCTGGCGCCGAAAACCAGCGCAAAGCTCTCTTTTTCAGTGATCGTGGCACCGCCCAGAAACACGGAGATGGCGGCCCCTGTTGCGATCATCAGCAACAATGTCAGCATCAGCCTGTCGCGGACGGCAGCCGTAAGGATATACCTGACCAGCGGCCCTGAAATCATTTGTGCGGCAATCCTTGGTCGTTACATAGGCCCGGGGTGACGGTCGAGAGAGAAGGTCTTGTAGATCTTCTTGTCCATTTCGTCGAGGTTTTCACCCGAGATGATGTGCGCGCGCACCAGGACGACCAGTTCCGACTTGCGGACAACGTCGACATGGCTGCGGAACAGCCCGCCCAGATAAGGCACGTCGCCCAGCACGGGAACGCCTTCCTGCTTGACCGAGTTTTCATCCTTCATCAGGCCGCCCATCGCCATCATCTGGCCGGACTGCATGTGCAGGATGGAATCGATTTCCTGCACCGACAGTTCGGGGATGTTGTTGTTGGCAAGGCCCGCCGGGATCGGCACGCCCACGATTGCAAGCTGCAGCGTCAGCGTCGGGTCTGCCACGCGGTTGACGACCTTGGAAATCGTCGGGCGCAGCGTCATGGTGATTTCGCCGGTGTCGGCGTTCGCCATCGGGATCACGTTCAGGATCACGCCTTCGGGCGCGTTGCGCTGCTCGCTGGACAGCGAGACGGTGGGCGCAACACCCGCGGTCGTGGAGGGCGTGGTGGTCGCCTGGAAGTTGAAATAGACGTTGTCGCGCGTCACGTTCACCGTCGCGGGCTGGTTGTTCATGACGGTCACGCGGGGGCTGGACAGCGCGCGCACGGTACCGAAACGCGAAATCGCGTTGACGGCGGTGCTGAAATCGCTGCCCGGCTTGAAGGTGATGCCAAACGACGACGCGGGCGTGCTGGTCAGGCTGGGGATCGGGAACGTGCCGTTGACCTGCAGCAGGCCGGTCAGGTTCAAAGCGCCCCAGTCGATACCGGTCGCGTATTCGTCGTTCAGTTCAACCTGCAGGATTTTCGCCTCGATCAGGACCTGGGTCGACACGCGCTTGCGGAAGGTATCGATGAATTACTTGACGATCTTGTGCTGGCGCTGGCTGCAGAACACCGCGACCACGCCCGTCTGCTCGCTGACGGAGAAAGTGGCGGGCGGGCTCGGCACCATCGGCGCGCCCTGCGGCGTCGTGATGGCAAGCGTGGGCGAAGCGGAAGCCGGGATCGGCGCGACCTGGGGCGAACCGGGCAGCGGCGGCGGGGGCGGCGGCACGTTCGGGTCGTTGGAAACGACGGGCGCGGGCAGCGGGTTCACCGCAGACGCGACGGGATCGCTGAGCGTCGCAAGAGAGATATAAGTGTCGGACGCGGCGAGAACCTGTTCCAGCCCGTCGTTCAGTTCTTTCCACAGGTCGTTTTCCAGCTTGTTGGACGTGCTGCTGGTCGAGCTGGAGGAAGTCGTCGTCAGCGTGGTTTCGCCTTTGCGCTCCACGTTCAGGAAGCCGACATCGTAATTTTTCAGGAACGGGCGGTCGAGTTCGACGCGCAGCACGCCGTTCTTGAATTCATAGCGCAGGCCGGCCATTTCCGAGATGCGGTCGACGACCTGGTCAAACGGGCGGTCCTTCGCGGTGAAGATGATCGAGCCGTGGATCTGCGGATCGAGTTCAAGATCGACATCCGCCTGCTCCGCCAGCTGGTACATCAGGTCGCGCAGCGAAACCGTCTGGTTCACGGCGACAGTCACGAGCGGCGACGGCAGTTTCAGTTCTTCGGGCGTGGTCACGACCGACTGGAATTCGGGTGTCGGCACTTCGCTGTTTGAAGCGGTCGGGATCGGCGCCATCGCGTCGCGGAAAGCCTGGCGGTCGGCTTCGGCGGGGCGGTCAAACGTCATCTGGTTTTTGGTCAACTCGCAGCTGGCAAGAGAGAGGCTGAGCGCCACCGCAATAATGGAAACGCGGATGTGGCGAGAAAAACGACCAGTCATGCCAGGATGCCCTAACTCTTTATAATTATGTTGAACGCCAAAACCGCTCTATGGTTTTGATATCAAACATTCTTACAGAGAGAGTTTTGAGGTGTCAATGTTGGACATGCCCGAACCTTTGCCGCCGATTTTCGCGTTCTGGACGCGAATTTTCATATCCGCGGGAATATCCGCCTCGGCGATCGCCGTCATCTCGTTAATGAGGCCTTCGCTATAAAGCTTGAAGATAGACTGGTCGAACGTGACCATGCCGGCCGGGTTGTTATTACCCATAACCTCTTTGACCTTGACGGTGTCGCCCTTCAGGATCAATTCCTTGATCAGCGCTTCGTTCAGAAGGATCTCGAGCGCCACGACCATGCTGCCGTCGACCGCGCGCACCAGGCGCTGGGCGATGATCGCGCGCAGGTTCAGGCTGAGCGCGATGCGCATCTGCTGCTGCCGGTCTTCGGGGAAGAAGTTGATCATGCGCTCGATCGCCTGCGCCGCGTTGTTCGTGTGGATGGTCGCAAAGCACAGGTGGCCGGTTTCGGCGGCGGTGATCGTCTGTTCCATGACCTCGGGGTCGCGCACCTCGCCCACAAGAATAACGTCGGGTTTCTGGCGCAGCGCGTTTTTCAGCGCGACTTGATAGGAATTCGTGTCGATGCCGATCTCGCGCTGCGTCACCACGCCTTTTTTATGCTCGTGGTAATATTCGATCGGGTCTTCGATCGTGACGATGTGGCCGCCATGCGTGCGGTTGCGAAAATCGATCATGGAAGCAAGCGAGGTCGATTTACCGGACGCGGTCACGCCCGACACCATGATGAGCCCGCGTTTTTCGATCGCCAGCGATTCCAGGATTTTCGGCAGGCGCAGCTGCTCGAACGACGGGATCGTGCTGGTGATGCGGCGGATGACCATCGCGGTATGCTGGCGCTGGCGCAGGACGTTCACGCGGAAACGGCCTTCCTTGCCCATGTCGAAGGCGAGGTTGAGTTCCATGTTCGAATCGAATTCGCGGCGCTGGCGCGAGGTCAGCACCTCGTTCAGCATCGCCTGCACGTCGTCTTCCTGCAATACCTGCTCGCCCAGCGGGTTCAGCTCGCCGTTCACGCGCAGCATCGGCGGCACACCCACGGTAATATAGATGTCGGTCGCCTGCTTCTGGATCATCTCATTGAGATAAGCGTATATCGCAACTCCGCTCAAAAGGAATATCCCCCTTCAGGCTTGTCTGTCTCCGTCATGGGCGGCGGCTTCGCGGGCGCGGCTGCGGGCTTGGCGCCGCCGGTCAGCGGGTTGGCCTTTTTCGCGGGCGGGGGCGGCGGGGCGCCTTTGCCATGCGCGCCGCCGGCGGGCGCGGATGCTTCTTCAAGCGATTCCGTCGCGTCCTTCAGCACTTCGTCCGCGACTTCCTGCGTGACAAGACCGGAGATGAGAAGGTCGTTCACCGAATCCTCCATCGTCTGCATGCCGTAGCGCGAACCGGTCTGGATCATCGAGTAAATCTGCGCCAGCTGGTTTTCGCGGATCAGGTTTCGCACCGCGTTGGTGCCCACCATGATCTCGTGCGCGGCGACGCGGCCGCCGCCCGCTTTTTTCAGCAGCGACTGCGCGATAATGCCCTGCACGGATGACGACAGCATCGCGCGGACCATTTCTTTCTCGGCGGCAGGAAACACGTCGATGACGCGGTCGATGGTTTTGGCGGCGGTGTTCGAGTGCAGTGTTCCGAAGACCAAGTGGCCGGTTTCGGCGGCGGTCAGCGCGAGCGAGATGGTTTCATGGTCGCGCATCTCCCCCACCAGAATGACGTCGGGGTCTTCGCGAAGGGCGGATTTCAGCGCGCGCCCGAATGATTTGGTGTCGTTACCCACCTCGCGGTGGTTGACCAGCGAGGTCTTGGAGTTGTGGAAGAATTCGACGGGGTCTTCGACGGTCAGGATGTGGTAGGGATATTTCTGGTTGATGTGGTTGATCATGGACGCGAGCGTCGTGGATTTACCGGAGCCTGTCGGGCCGGTCACCAGCACAAGGCCTTTTTCAAGCTCGGCCAAGCGGCGGATGACGGGCGGCAGGTCCAGCTGCTCCATCGTCGGGATTTTCGTCGGAATGACCCGGAAGACGGCGGCGGAGCCCTGGCGGTTGGTGAAGGCGTTCACGCGGAAACGCGCGTCCTGCCCCAGCGAAATAGCAAAGTCGTGCTCGAGGTCGCGTTCGTAAACGGCACGCTGTTCTTCCGTCATGACCGAAAAAAGCATCGCGCGGATGGCGTCGGCGGTCAGCACATCGGTTTTAATGCGCTGCAGGTCGCCGTCGATGCGGACGATCGGCTGGTTGCTGCCCGCAAGGTGCAAGTCGGAGCCCTTGTTGTCGAGCGTGAATTTCAAGAGTTCTGTGATGTCCACTGTTCGTCCCCCATTGGCCCATGACCGTCCAAGGCAGGTCGTTGCCTGCCTCTACACCTTCATAAGATAGCCTAAATAGATTGAATAAACGGTAAATTCTGGATTGCCATATTGGACGGCGCGCCTTTAGCGCAACAGAAAGACCGGGCCCTGCCACAACAGCATGGCGGCAAAAGCCAGCAGCAGCGCGGGGCCGAACGGGAATTCGGCTTCTTTTTTGATTTTTTGCCAGATAACCGCCAGAAAAATGCCGATAACGCCCGCCACCAGCATCAGATAGGCCGCAGAATCGGGATTGAGGCCCAGCCAGAACCCCGCAACGGCGAAAAATTTCACGTCGCCCCAGCCGAGCGCGTCTTTTTTGCGCCAGATCATGATGCCCTGACGCAGCGCCAGCGACACCGCCACATATAATATGGCCGCGCCCAGCCCCTCGCCGCCCCTTTGCGTGATAAAGCCGATAGCGTCGGGCGACTGGAAGGCGTTGGCCGCCAGCATCCCGATGCCCGCCGCCAGCATGGCAAGGTTCAGGCCGTCGGGGATGATCTTGAATTCGAAATCGATCGCGACAATCGCCGCCACCAGCGGCGCCAGCGCGAAGAAAAAGAACACCTGCGGCACCTGAAAGCCGAAACGCGCGTAAAAGGCGACGCACAGGGCGAGCGTGCCCAGTTCGATCAGCGGATATTGCCAGCCTATTTTCGCGCCGCAGCCGCGGCAGCGGCCGCGCAGCGCGAGCCATGAAAACAGCGGCACAAGATCAAGCGCCGTCAGGTTGCGCCCGCAGCTGGTGCAGGCCGAGCGCGCCTTCTTGAAAATCGAGATATCGCGCGGGATGCGGTAGGCGAGCGCCGTCGCGAAGCTGCCCAGCACAAGCCCCAGAAAAACGGTCGCGCCCAGAAAGAATCCGTCGGGCAGCGGGATATCGTCGTACATCCCGCAAACCCTCCGTCTTACTGGAGCGCTGCCAGGCGGCGGCGGATGCTGTCGAGCGGCAGGTTCTGGTCGATGTCGCCATCGGCGGCCATGCGCAGGATCTGGCGGTACAGGCTTGCGGCTTCGCGCGAGCGGCCCATTTTATCGAGCAGCACGGATTTGTTGTAGAGCACGAAGCTGGTGCCGGGTTTCAGCCCTTCCGCAAGGTCGAGATAGCGCAGGGCCTGGTCATACTGGCCGGTGCTGCCGTAAGCGACGCCCAGCTGCGCTGCGATATCGCCCTGATAGGGATAGGCGTCGTGCAGTTCCTGCAGCTTTTCAACGGCCAGCTGCGGATCTTTTTCCTTCAGCAGGCCCAGCATGTTGTTGAGCGCGTCGAGGTTTTTCGGGTCGCGGTTCAGCACATCTTCATACGCGGAAAGCGCCGCGTCTTTCTGGCCCATCTTGTGCAGCGACACGGCGCGACCCATCAGGATGCGCTTGTCTTTCGGATAGTCCTTGTGCAGGTCGTCGAACAGTTCCAGCGCGGCGGAGTTGTTGCCTTCCGCCAGCGCGGCGCGCGCCTTGGTCAGGCGGCTGTCGATGCTGCCCGCGTCGCTTTCCTTGCGGATCGTCATGTAACCCGACGGCAGCGGGCGCACGATGCCCGGCTGTTCCAGGATTTCGCCCACGGTTTTCATCGCGTTGCGGTTGACGGTTTTGCTGGCGGCGGAAGGATCGAAAGGCGCGCCGGTGGCGGGGGTCGCTGCGGCGCCCGCGGCGACGGCGGCCTGCGTATCGGCCGGGCGGCTCAGCTGGTCGATCACGTCGGCGTGCTGCACGATCGCAAGCTCGGCGTCGTTGGGCGAAGTCGCGTTCGCGGCGGGATTGGTCGTGCCGGGAACAACTGCCGTGCCGGGCGCCGCCCATGACGGGGCGGATTCGCCGGGCGCCGCTTCAACAGGCGCGGCGGCAACGGCGGGGTCTGCGGCGGCGGGCTGCGGCGGCATGCCGTCGGGCGTCGCGGGCGCGGCCGCGGCCGGCGCATCGGGCGTGTCATCGGACGCATCGACAGGCGGCGCGCCTGCGGGAACGGCGGCGATGGCGGTCGCTTCGTCGCCGGGCGGCAGGCCCAGTACGGCGGCAGCGGCTGCCGGATCGGTGGTCGCGGGCGCGGCTGACGGATCGGCGGCAGGCGTTGCGAAAGGATCGGCGGGATTGCCGGCCGCAGGCGCGGTTGCGGCAAGCGGATCGGCGGCAGGCGCGCCCGCAGCGACCGCAACATCGGTCGCGGGCATCACGGGCGTGACGGCGGCGACGGGGTCCGCGGCGGGTGCCGCCATTGGATCTGCCGCGGGTGCCGCCATTGGATCAGCGGCAGGAGCAGCGCCGGAAGCCGCGAGCGGATCAACAGCCGCAACGGCGGGCGCTGCGGGATCGGGCATCGGGGGCGCTGCGGCCATATCGGCAGGCGGCGTGACGGGTGTCTGCTGCGCGGTCACATGGATGGGTTCGTCATTATTGCCCATGAACCAGAAATATCCGCCGGCGATGCCGGCCACAACCAGCAGCGCGACCAGCACCAGCAGGTTTTTGCGTCCGCCGCCGGCTGCGCCCGCCATGCTGCGCGACGGGGCCGAAAGCGACTTTTCCGCAGGGGCGGACGCGCCTTCGAGTTCCTCGAGGCCTGCGTCCATTTCACCGAGATCGTCACCCGCAAGTTCTTCGGGCGCGGCTGCGTTGCTGTCTTTTTTGCCGAAAAGTTTCATGATTCGTAGACCCTTTTTGAACCTTCGATGACTTTGAGGAATGCGCGTTCCAGGTATTCCTGTTTCGCGCTCTGTTTAAGCTCCGCGGGCGTGCCCGTGAATTTCAGGCGTCCGTCATGGATGACGGCGACGTTGTCGCAGATTTCGTCCATGTCCGACAAAATATGCGACGATAAAAATACTGTCATGCCCGCTTTGCGGCAGGCGGCGATTTCATCCTTCACCAGCACGCGCGCGAGCGGGTCGAGGCCGCTCATCGGCTCGTCGAGGATCAGGAGCGGGCAGCCGGTCAGCCACGTGCCCATCAGCCCGGCTTTCTGGCGCATGCCCTTGGAATAGGTGTTCACGCGGCGCTTCAGCGCCTGCCTTGTCAGCGACACGCGGTCGGCCGCCTGCATCACGGCTTCTTCCGTGAAGGGACACTTGTAAAGCGCCAGCGAGAATTTCACGAATTCAAGGCCGGACAAAAAGGGCGGCGGCTCGAATTTTTCGGGCAGGTAGGCGATCTTGGCCTTGGTTTCCGCGTCCAGGTTTTTTCGCCCGAACACTTCCACGCTGCCCTTGGACGATTCCATGAGGCCGAGAATAATCTTGATCAGCGTCGTTTTGCCCACGCCGTTCAGGCCGATCAGGCCGAAGGTTTTTCCGGCGGGAACGTCGAAGCTGATGTCCTCGATAACCGTGCCGTGCCCGTAATCGGCAGTCACGCCCGCGATCCGGATGGCCGGCGCGGCAGTGTCTGGTTTTACGGCGGGTTGCGCGGTCATGGTATTGGTCATTCCTGCGGCGCCGGCAGCAGCAGGCCGGTCACGATGTCGTATTTCTGGTGCGGGCGCAGCGTCACGTCGATCACGCCGTCAAGCCCGATGTCGTACCATTTCAGGCGCACGCGCGAATCCTTGAACACTTCGATTTCATAGATTTCGCGCAGCAGGTTGCGCGGGTTCAGTTTCTGGCCGTTCAGCCAGATCAGCCAGTCGCCGGGGCCTTTGTACAAAACGCCGGTCAGCGTGATGGTGCGCACCTGCGGGATCATTTCGCCGCTGCCGCCGGTCACGGGCGCATCGATATTAACCGACTGGCCGTTCAGCGCCTTGCTGATCTGCACAAGATCCTGCTTGGTATAAAACAGCGAGCGGGAGAACGGCTTCTGGATATCGTCTTTCGATTCCGGCGCGGGCGCGGTCGAGGGAGACACGCCCGGCACAACACCCGGATGCGTGGCATCGGCGGAAGCGGCGGCGACGCCTGTCGCAGGGGCGGCGGGGGCGGCGGGTACCTGCCCCTGCGCCAGCATCACGGCATTGGCAGCCTGCTGCTGGACGGCGGTCGGCTGCGCGGCAGGTTGTTCAGACCCGAACTGAACAAGCAGTGACCTGTCTGTAGGCGTTTGCGATTTACTTCCGTCGGCGTTAACGTACATTTCATTCCCACCGGCAGCCGCGGCCCTTTCGGCGCGGTATTTTTCCATTTTACTGCGGGAATCGCTCTCGTTCTTGGCTGTGCCCTTTTCATCTCTAACCGAAGGCTGCGCAGTGCCGTTTTTGCGGGCGTTATATTCGTCCATCGACATCTTCGTGGTGGTGCCATCGGGATTCTTGATGCTGACGTTTTCGATGCCTATAACCGTGTCGGCATTCGCGCCGTAGGGGAAAACGACAAAAGCAGACAAAAGAGCGAGGCGGTAAAAGGACCTGATCATGGCTGCCTCGGCGCGTTAGGGTTGTTGGGATCGACGGGCGGCGCGACCGGCACCACCGTCATCCAGTCGAAAATGGTCGAAGCGGTCAGGAGCGGCACGTTTTCCAGCTGCGCGATGCGGCGCAGGTTGGGATTGTTCAGCGGCTGGCTGCGCGTGATCTGCAGTTTTTGCAGGCGTATATGCGACGGGAAGCTGGTGTTCATGCGGTCGACGAAGGTATAGAAATTGCTGTCGATCAGCGAGCCGACGCCGTCGAGCGAGATGCGGCTGTTCAGGACCTTCAGCTGCGCGGTTTCGGCTTCCTGGCTGCTGACAGTGCGCAGTTCCGAGATATTGAAGCCGAAGCCGCCCAGTTCGGAGGCCTTGCGAACCGCGTCAAGATCGCGGCTGATCTGGAAACGGTCCTGACCGGACATAAATCCGCGCGCCTTCAGTTCCTCGTATTTGGGCATGTTGTCTTTGTATTCGGCAAGTTCC
>JADYYV010000362.1 GCA_020853455.1 Alphaproteobacteria bacterium
ACGACGAAGCCGCGCGAGAATGAAACATCTGAAGAACGGCTGAAGCGTGCCATCGTAAAAACCATCGTCACCGCCATCGATGAAGTGCAGGCGCGTGAATTCCGCCTGCAGCCCGACCGGCTGCTGATCGGCATGTTCGGCCCGCTTGCCGTCATGTGGGGGTTTGGTTTCGGCCTGACATGGGTTGTGCAGGGTTTCCGGCAGCCTAAATAATTCATACTTTTCAATGAACTAAATCATCGTATCCGGCGTTTTGACAAAGTCCGGCAGATGGATTATCGTCCAGTCTTCCGCAGATTCAGGAAAATGAAAGGCGAGAAACCATGCTGCAATGGATGCGCAAATCAATGGATAATTTCAATCAGGTGATTACCGAGGGAAATTACCGCATGCCCCCGATGACCTGGGGCCGCCTGATTACCGGCATCAAGCCGCAGCTGCAGCTGCCCGCCACATCGGAAGTCGCCGTCGGCACCACCATGATCGACACCGGCAAGATGCTCGGCGAGAAATTCATGTGGGCTTTCGCGGTCGCCGCGCTGACCGTCAGCGCGCTGAAATGGGCGGCGATCGGCTTCGGCGTCGTGGGCGCTGCCGTTTATACCGCCGAATACTGGCGCGCCAAAAAATCGCGCAATGACGAAATCACCGAAATCAATTTCGCGGGGCAAAAGGTGAAAGGCACGCGCGCCGATCTTTACCGCCTGCACATGGCGCAGCTGCGCATCATGAACATCCAGGACCATCTGGGCGCTTCGACCTCCACCACGGCGGATGCGATCTGCACGGTGCTGGAAACCGTGAAAAACGAACGTGCGCGCGTGCAGGTGCTGGACGGCGGGCGCTACAAGGCCAGCGAAGCGGCCTATGCCTTCACCGAGCCGGATTTCCGCCTGCTGGTCGACGACCTGCCTGAATTCGAGCCGAAGAAGCCGGAAGCCAACGACAACGAACAACAGGCAGAACCCGGCGCGATCAACAAAATATCGCTCCGCGACGGCTGGGACAGCAAGCGCGTGAGCGCCGATGAAATCGTGGAGCGCCTTGCGGCGCTCGAGGAATCGCTGCCGCCCGATGTGCAGGAAAAACTGGCCGCGCGGCTCAACCGCAAGCCGCCGGCGGCACCCGCCGCATGACGACCTCTCCCGACAAGGAGTTGCTGATCGCCGTCAAGGGGCGCAACCTTGGCGATTTCAAAAAATGGCTTGAACACGGCGCGAGCCCCGATGCGGCGGATGCCGATACGGGGCGCAGCGTGCTGTATTACGTCGCGTCGCTGGATATGTCGAACCCGTACCGCGCCGATATGCTCAAGGAACTGCTGGCGCGCAACGTGAACGTCGATAAAGCCGATAACGACGGCGTGACGCCGCTGCACGAAGCCGCCCGCTGCGCCCGCTGGGATGTGATAGAGGCGCTGGCCGCGAATAACGCCGATATCAATGCGCGCAACCGCGCAGGCAACACGCCGCTGCATGTGGCGATGACCGCGGCGCTGGCGACAGGCAAGACGGAAACGATGCAGCGCCTGCTGAACCTTGGCGCGAACAGCCTCATCAAGAATGAAAAAGGCCATACGCCGCTCGATGCCGCGATCAACCGCGAGGGTTTCGCGAATTTCTACGCGACCGTCATCAGCTTTTTGCAGGACTGGGAGAACAACAAGACTGACGGCAAGCGCCACGCCGACATCGCCGATGCGAACAAGGACAAGCTGCATAACGCCGCCAACGACACCATCAACCGTATGCGCAGCGATGCAAAGCGGTTCAAGCTGAAGCCCTGATAAATAACGGGAATTCCCGGAAAATTGACATATCCATGACCGCCCCGCTACAATGGGGTACTATTTAACCGCAACGACAAACGAGGCGATTTTGAAGCTGATCCCCGATTTCCTGAAGCGCAAAGCCAAGCCCGATGTGACATTGCCGGAAACGATGCCGGAGGGGCCCGCGCCCGTCGATTACACGCCGAACCTGATGGAGCGGTTGAAAGCGAAGGTGTTCAAGCCGAAGGACGCAGCCCCTGCGCCTGAAGAAGACAACGCCGGCAGCCTCGAGGCGCTGAAGGAAAAACTGACGGGCCTGAGCGACAAAAAATCCGGCAACCACACGCGCAACACCATCTTGCTTGTCGCGGGCGGCGGGCTTGCGATTGCGGGCATGGCGGCGGATGTGATGTTTCTGGGCGGCATGGGCACGGCGACCGTTGTCGGCATCCTTTATTCGGATCTGCGCAACGCGCAGCATATCAGCAAGATCAGTGCCGAGCTTTCCAAGATCGACGAAAAAATCGACCAGCTGAAATCGACGCAGCAGCCGGTGCCCGATTACGCGCCCACGCTTTCGGCCATGCGCAGCGCCATCACCGATTTCGAAAGCTCCGCGCAGAAACTGCCGCCCGATGCGCGCGAGGGGCTCGACAAGCTCAAAACCCAGATGGACGCGCTGCAGGGTAAAATTGCGCCTGCGAACGACGACAGGGCAAAACCGGCGAAACCCGCCGCCGCGCCGTAATCGGCAGTTGAACTGACGCGCGGCTTTGCCGATAATAAGGGCAGGCGGTGTTTCATGGAAATTTTCAAGGCTATCCTGTTCTGCACGGCGGCATATCTGCTGCTGTGGAACGTCTATATCCTCATCTTCAACAAGGGCGTGCCGAATATCCGCACCGCGCCCGCCATCCGCCGCCGCATCATCGAGGTGCTGAAATCCGACATGGCGAAGAAGGCCAAGGATAAATATGTCATCTATGACATGGGATCCGGCAACGGGCTGTTGACGCGCGAGATCGCCAAAGCTATTCCGGCGGCCACGGTCATCGGCGTCGAGGCGTCGCGCCAGTGCATCGAATGGTCGGATAAAATGAAATCCGCGCAGGGCATTGCCAACCTGTCCTATCGCCGCGCCGATTTTTTCGAACATGATTTCGGCGATGCCGACGCGGTTGTGGTGTTCCTCTCCGTCTATGAAATGGGCAGGGTGGGGGAGAAGCTGATGAAAAACCTGAAACCCGGCACGCTCGTCACCTCCAACCGCTTCCCGCTGCATGGCTGGACGGTCGAGGAAAAGGTGAAGGTTTTTACCCTATACCCGTTCCAGAAATATTTTCACGTCTATCATCACCCCTAAGGGGGTTAATCCAGCACCGGTTTCGCGGGCGCAACGCCGTCCCAGGTCATGGGCGCGACGACGGAAATCGATGTGTCGGGCGAACCTTCGATGATGCGCGTGGTGCGCGCGACATAGACAAGGCTGCCGTTTTCCTGGTCGTAAATGCGGTCGATCTGTAGCGATTTGAAAATGATCGAACGGCTTTCGTCGAACACTTCCTCGCCGCTTTTATCGGTGTCGATCTTGCCGCTGAAGGTGATCGGGCCTGTCTGCACGCAGGAGACGCTTGCCAGCGACGGGTCTTCGGCAAGGCCAAGCCCGCCCTTGATGCCGCCGGTGCGCGGGCGCGCGACGTAGCAGGTGACGCCTTTCACTTTCGGATCGTTGAACGCCGTGATGACAATTTTATGGTTGGGGCCGACCAGCTTGAACGCGGTCGACACCGCGCCGATTTCGCGGGAGTCGTCGGCAAGCGCGGGTGACGCCAGCAGGCAGGCGGCGAGTGCAAGGGCGGGAATAAATTTCATGAAACACCTTCAGGGTTGAACTTGCGGCCATTCTGCCTGTACCGATGCCAAAAAGCAAACAAAGCGCGGTCGTTTAAACCGATCAATTTGTTCGCGTCTGGCTAAAAATATCAAATAGCGGTATGACTGTCCTGAAGGGGTAAAACCATGCCG
>JADYYV010000363.1 GCA_020853455.1 Alphaproteobacteria bacterium
CACAGGCATGCGCGCATAGGCGGAAAATTCGCTGACCATATGGCCGATGTCGCCGACCTGACGGATGATGGTATCGGTGCATTTCTCGAACGTCTCGGGGTCGTCCTTGATCTGCGGCAGGTATTTGCGCTTCAGCCGTTCCGCCGACAGCTGGATCGGCGTGAGCGGGTTTTTGATTTCATGTGCGATGCGGCGCGCGACATCCGACCACGCGGCCTTGCGTTGCGCGGAAACAAGGTTGGAAATATCGTCGATCGTCGCAACCGCCCACTGCCCGTCTTCCGCAGCGGTGATACGCACAAGAATGGTTTTGCGCGGGCCGGCGCCGATCGCATATTCGGTTTGCAGCGGCCATGCGCGGTCATACGCCTGAAACGCCTTGGCCAGAATCTCGGCGGCTTCGGGGATGAAATCCTCCAGCTTGTGCATCGTCAGCGGTGTTTTGCTATCGCCCAGCAGCAATTCCTGAGCCATCTGGTTGGCAAGCGTCACTTCGCCTTTCTGGTTGAGGCCGATCACGCCCGACGACGCGCCTGCCAGAATAGCTTCGGTAAACCTGTGGCGTTCATCCAGCATACGGTTCGCGGCCAGAAGTTCTGCCTGCTGGCCTTCCAGCTGGCTGGTCATGCGGTTAAAGGCGCGGCCCAGCATGCCGATTTCATCGTCCTGCTGCTGGTCCGAAACACGCGCCGACAAATCGCCCGCGCGGATGCGCTCGGCTGCGGTAATGAGCGCGCTGACAGGCGCCACCAGCTGTTCCGAGAACGCAAGGCCGAACCACACCGCTGCCAGCAGCAACAGCAGGGCGACGGCTATAAACATGCCCATCGCCAGAATCTGCATCTGTTTCTGGCGGCCTTCCAGCACCTGATATTCATCGGCGGCCGTCTGGGTGGTCTGCATATGCGCCAGGACGGTCGCATCGACAAGGCGCCCGACATACAGGTATGCGTCGATAAAGCGGTCGAGTTTTACCAAAGCGCGGATGCGGTCGCCGCCATCGGCAGACGGGATCAGCACGACATCGCTTTCTGATTCCTGCATCAGTTTTGCGGAGGGCAGATCCATTTCCAGCGAAAATGACAGGCGCGACCGCGCGATCACGCTGCGGTCGGCGCGGAAAATAACGACCTCGGACAGGTTGCGAAGCATCGACTGGGTTTCGATCACTTTGCTCATCAATTGCGGATTGGACGTCAATTCCGCCGACCCGCGGTTCAGGTCGTTTGCCATCGCCAGGACGTCGGCGCGCATAACTTGCGTGTGTTCCTTCAGGTATGCCTTGGCGACTTCCTGTGATTCAATAATCGCCGTGCTGACGCGTTCGTTGAACCACGCATGGACGCCGTAATAAAGGAAGACCGATGAAAACACCGCCATCATGATGGCGGGCGCCGCCGCCAGCAAAATGAAGTGCGACACAAGGCGCACATGCAGCTTCGATCCCGCGATACCGCGCCGGCGTTCTGTCCAGACCCGCGCGACATGGCGCGCGATGACCGCGCTGAGCAGCAGCAGCACGACAAGGTCGAAGTTAAGCAACCAGTAGCCGGCATTTGTATCCGCCGCCGGCGCGCTCATGACCGCGCCCGTGACGATGCAAGACACAATCGCAACGACTGTTAACGTAACCGTGAAATAGCGCATCTGCGTGATGCGTTCGGCCTTTTGCAACAGGCGGGCGGCAAGCCCCTGCCGCAGGGCGGCGGTTTCCATTTCCATCACGACGCCCTCCGCACTTCCACGCCTAGATCGCGGATTTTCTTGCGCAGCGTGTTCCGGTTCAGGCCCAGCATTTCAGCCGCCTTGATCTGGTTGCCGTTCGTGACCTGCAGGACACGCTCGATCAGCGGCTTTTCCAGCACCCGCAACAGCGGTTCATAACTGCCGCCGGCGGGCGGCGCCGTAAAATAATCCTGCATCAGCAGCCCGATGATTTCCGCCCGGTTGGCGGGCGCGACGGTTGCGGGGACAAGGTTTTTCAATTCTTCGCGCACCGTTGCCGCGTCAATAATATCTTGCGGGCACAGCGCCGCCAGACGGCGCGTGAAGTTTTCCAGCTCGCGGATATTGCCCTGCCATGCATGGTGCTGCAGCACATCCATCGCTTGCGCTTCGAACACTTTGGCGATGCCGGATTTGGCGATAAAATGCTGCACAAGCGCCGGAATATCATCAGAGCGTTCGCGCAAGGCCGGAATGCGCAGCGGCACGACGTTCAGGCGGTAGTACAAATCCTCGCGGAATTTACCGGCACGGACAAGCGCGGGCAAATCCTTGTTTGTGGCCGCGACGATACGCAGCCGGGTTTTAACGGCACGGCGGCCGCCCACGCTGGTGAATTCGCCTTCCTGCAAAACCCGCAGCAGGCGCGTCTGCGCTTCGTACGGCATATCGCCGATTTCATCGAGGAACAGCGTGCCGCCCTGCGCCTGTTCGAAGCGGCCGATCGTTTTCTGCACAGCGCCGGTGAACGAGCCTTTTTCATGGCCGAACAATTCCGATTCAATCAATTCGCGCGGAATGGCCGCCATATTGACGGCGACGAAGGGGCCGGATTTCCAGCGGCTGTATTCATGCAGCGCGCGCGCGATGACTTCCTTGCCTGTGCCGGATTCACCGGAAATAAGGACGGTCAAATCGGAATTGCGCAAGCGGGCGACCGTGCGGTAAATATCCTGCATCGCGCG
>JADYYV010000364.1 GCA_020853455.1 Alphaproteobacteria bacterium
CTCGCGGATACCGTCGCATCGCACCTGTCGCTGAAAATCGCAGACCGCCAGAAGCTGCTGGAGCTGACGGGCGTCGCAGAGCGTCTCGAGCAAATCTTCTCCTTCAGGGAAGGCGCGATTTCGGTTCTTGAAGTTGAAAAGCGCATCCGCGGCCGCGTGAAGCGCCAGATGGAAAAGACGCAGCGCGAATACTACCTCAACGAACAAATGAAGGCGATCCAGAAGGAACTCAACGAAGGCGAAGACGGCGTCGACGAGCTGACCGAGCTGGAAGAGAAAATCAAAAAAGCCCGCATGACGAAAGAGGCGAAGACCAAGGCGAATTCGGAGCTGAAAAAACTGCGCCAGATGAGCCCGATGTCGGCCGAAGCGACGGTCGTGCGCAACTACCTCGACTGGATGCTGAATATTCCGTGGAACAAGCGCAGCAAGGTTCTGAAGGACCTGAAATTCGCTGAATCCGTTCTCGACAAAGACCATTACGGTCTCGAGAAAGTGAAAGAGCGTATCCTTGAATACCTGGCCGTACAGCACCGCGCGAACAAGGTGAAGGGGCCTATCCTCTGCCTCGTCGGCCCGCCCGGCGTTGGTAAAACCTCGCTCGGCAAATCCATCGCGCAGGCGACCAACCGTAACTTCGTCCGCATGTCTCTGGGCGGCGTGCGCGATGAATCGGAAATCCGCGGTCACCGCCGTACCTATATCGGCTCCATGCCGGGCCGCATCATCCAGGGGATGAAAAAGGCGAAATCGTCGAACCCGCTCTTCCTGCTCGATGAAATCGACAAGCTGGCGCATGACTGGCGTGGCGACCCCGCGGCGGCGCTGCTGGAAGTTCTTGACCCCGCGCAGAACAGCACGTTCAACGACCATTACATGGAGATCGATTACGACCTCTCCGACGTCATGTTCATCTGCACGGCCAACACGCTCGACCTGCCGCGCCCGCTGCTGGACCGTATGGAGATCATCCGCGTCTCCGGCTACACCGAGGACGAAAAAGTCGAGATCGCCAAACGCCACCTGCTGGAAAAACAGAAAGAGGCGAACGGGCTGAAGAAGAACGAATTCAGCATCACCGATCCCGCGATGAAACAGCTGATCCGTCTTTACACCCGCGAAGCCGGCGTCCGTAACCTCGAACGTGAACTGTCGAACCTTGCCCGCAAGGCCATCAAGGAAATCATGATGGGCAAGAAGACCGAGATCAACGTCACGCCCAAGAACCTCGAAAAATACGCCGGCGTGCCGCGCTATCGTTATGGCATGGCGGATGAACACGACCGTATCGGCTGCGTGACGGGCCTTGCCTGGACCGAAGTCGGCGGCGAGTTGCTGTCGATTGAATCCGTCACTTTCCCGAACGGCAAAGGCAAGGTCAGCATGACCGGCAAGCTGGGCGAGGTGATGAAGGAGTCGATCCAGGTCGCCGAGATGCTGGTTAAATCCCGCGCATCGTCGCTGGGCATCAAGGCCGAAGTGCTCGAATCGCTGGGTGTTCACGTCCACGTGCCGGAGGGTGCTACGCCCAAGGACGGCCCGTCTGCCGGTATTGCTATGGTAACTTCGATCGTGTCCTGCCTGACCGGTATCGCTGTTCGCAAGAACGTCGCGATGACGGGCGAGGTGGATCTGGTGGGCCAGGTTATGCCCATTGGCGGCCTCAAGGAAAAGCTGCTTGCGGCACTGCGCGGCGGCATTACCAAGGTCCTGATCCCGAAAGAAAACATCAAGGATTTGGCGGAGATACCGGATAATGTTAAGAAAGGACTTGAAATCGTCCCCGTGACCGCAATCACCGAGGTGCTGGCGCATGCCCTTGTATCGATGCCGGAGCCCGTGGAAGACAAGCCCAGCGTTACGGCAAGAACCGGCGACGGCAAGGAAAAAGACCTGATCCACCATTGAAATCCGGCCTGAATCCTAGCAAACTGCACATATCAAACGAAGCGGCTGCGTCAGAATAGAGGTAGCCGCTTCGTCCATTGATGGGGCTGTTTTCTTCAAACGGCGCCATCCGGTTTAAACTTGCAAAGAGGTATCACCGTGAACAAGAACGAACTCGTGGATTTCATCGCTCAGAACAAATCCGAGCTGTCCAAATCCCTCATCACCGAAATTATCGACCTCGCTTTCGAAGGCATCGAAACCGAGCTGCAAAAGGGCGGCGAAGCCCGCTTTGCCGGCTTTGGCACCTTCAAGGTCGCCCGCCGCGAAGCCACCACCGGCCGCAACCCCCGCACCGGCGAAAACATCAAGATCGAAGCTTCCAACCGCGTGAAATTCACGCCCGGTAAAGAGCTGAAAGAAGCTGTTAACAAGTAACAGCGAAGTGGACGTTGACTTGATATTCCATATGGATTATCAATATTCGTCCCTGACTAAGGGGAAGGGTGCTTAGCTCAGCGGTAGAGCGTCTCGTTTACACCGAGAATGTCGGGAGTTCAATCCTCTCAGCACCCACCACCCTGCGCCCCCACGCAAATTCATAACTTCGCAGGCATCTGCCGAAGCTTTAGCGTAGGCAGACCGGTCCACGTGTTTCCGGTGCTACGGGTGGCAGGCCACCTAAAGATTTGCTACGCTTCTTGCATGGCTGCTCTGTCCAAAAAATTCAATCCGCCGCCCGTCCCGACAACAGAAGACATTTATGCCTTCTGCAATGCCGGTAAAATGAACGACCGCGTGACGGTCGACAAATACCTCGACCAATTCGGCGCAAACATTATCGACGAGCGGGACAACATGCGTGACAACGCGCTGACCTGGGCGGCGTGGATGGGGCATGCCGAAATGTGCGCATACCTGATCGAACGGGGTGCTTCCGTGAACGCCAAGGGCATGACCGATCGCAACGCTCTTGGATGGGCGGCGCAGGGCGGACGCGCGGAATGTGCCAAGGTTCTGCTGGCCGCCGGTGCAGATATGAACCAGCCCGATGCAGAAGGCCGCAGCCCCCTGAAAATCGCGCAGGATGCAGGCCGGACCGAACTTGCCGAAATGATGCTCAAGGAAACAGAAAGTCGCATCGAGCGCGCGCGGCTGAAAAAAGAACGCGAGGACGGCATCGCGCTGACGGCAAAGCGTCAGGAACTGCTACGCAAGTTCAAACCGCCGAAACTGAAACCCTGAATTATTGCGGCGATTGCAGCCCGTCGAGATGCTCCAGCATCCGGCGGCTGACTTCCTGCGAGGAATTGACCGTCAGGCGCACGTTTTTCTGCGCAAAATATTCGATCTCTTCCTCGTTCTGCGCCTTCACGATGACGCGGATATACGGCTTGATCGCGCGGGCGCTTTCGACGATATTGCGCGCCTCGAACGGGTCGGGGACGGTGACGATGATGGCAAGCGCTTTCTGGATGGCGGCTTCGCCCAGCACTTCGGGGCTGATCGCATCGCCATAGATCGCGTGGAAACCCTTGCCGCGCAGGTATTCGACCTTTTCGCGGTTGCGGTCGATGATAACCAGATCGACGTGGCGTTCATGGATATGCTGGGTGATGAATTTGCCAACGCGCCCGACGCCGACCAGGATCACCAGATCCTTCAGGGCGCGCTTTTCATCGGTGCGCAGATGCGCAAGGTCGTCGTCGCGCAGATTGAACATGCGGCTGAGTTTTGGCGTTGCGCCCACAATCGTATAAATCTTTTTCCCGAAATAGAACAAAACCGGGTTGATGGCGATCGATACCATCGCGCCCGCCAATATCATGTCGCGGCCCGCATCGGGCAGCATGCCCAGCGTCATGCCAAGGCCGATCAGGATGAACGAAAATTCGCCTATCTGCGCAAGGCCGGCCGAAACAATCAGGCTTGTTTTCAGGGGATAGCCGAAGAATGACACGATCATGAAGCTGATAAGCGATTTGCCGACGGTAATAATCGCGATGACGGCCAGTACGTTCAGCGGCTGTTCGAGCAGGATATTGGGGTTAACGATCATGCCGACGGATACAACGACCAGGACGGCGAAAGCGTCCTGAAACGGCAGCGCATGGTCGGCGACTTCGTGGTTGAGGTCGGACTCACGGATCATCATGCCGGCAAAAAATGCGCCCAGCGCAAACGAAACGCCGAACAGTATCTGGGCGCCGAAAGCAACGCCCATCGCCATTGCGAAAACGGCGAGGGTGAACAATTCACGCGAGCCTGTTTTACTGACGACCGACAGCAGCCACGGCAGCACGCGTTTGCCGCCGACGAACATGATGAGGATAAACAGCAATACCTTGCCAATCGCGATGCCTAGCTCCTTGGCGGTCGCCATGAAATCGGCGTTTGCCGTTTTTCCGGCGGCGGCGAGAGCGGGAATCAGCACCATCGCCAAAATCATCACAAGATCCTCGACGATCAGCCAGCCGATCGCGATCTTGCCCTCCATGCTCTGCACCATGTTGCGCTCTTCAAGCGCGCGGAGCAGGACAACGGTGGAGGCGACGGAAAGCGCAAGGCCGAGAATGACGCCCGACTGTACCGACCATCCCCAGAGCCAGGCAAGGCCGATGCCAAGCCCGGTGCCGATGATGATCCGGCCAATCGCGCCGGCGAGGGCGATTTTCCGCACCTCCATGAAATCCTGGATCGAGAAATGCAGCCCGACCCCGAACATCAGCAACACGACGCCGATTTCGGATAACTGCTCTGCAATCTTCAGGTCGGCATGAAATCCGGGCGTATGCGGGCCGACAAGGATGCCCGCCAGCAGATAACCCACGATCGGCGAGATGCGCAATTTCGATGCTGCCAGCCCGAAAACGAAGGCCGATGACAGTCCGACGGCAACCGTTGAAATCAGGGGAATGTCGTGCAATGCGGACATGGGGGATGCTCTCTTCTAACGGTGCGATAACCAGCCCGCCGTGCGCGGAACGCGCCTGCATGCTTATAGAGATAACTGTATCATAGTACCGCAACCGAAAACAATATTATTATACCGGCTTCGGCGGATTTCCTGCGGGCGCGGGGCTTGCCGGTGCTTTCTTCGGCAGGACTGGGGAACCCGTGTCGCGAATGCGGTTAGTTGCGGCGACCAGGGACTTCATGGTTTCGGGCGATGCGCCCGAATGCCCGGATTGCACGAATTCGAGGCTCACATTCGTCAGCTTTTCGGACAAATCAAATGCTGACATCGGCGGACAGACGATGTCATGACGGCCCTGCACGATGGCGGTCGGGATATCCTTGATGACCGCAATGTTCTGCATGATGCTGTCATCGGGCATGTGGTTGCGCATAAAATGCGCCTCGATGCGGGCGAAGGGCAGGGCGCGCTGCGGCGTGTCGTTGCGGATTTCATCCGGCGGCACTTCAAGGAAGGCGCTGCCGTTTTCGAACCGCGTCCATGCAAAGGCGGCAGGCAGATGGATCGCGGGATCGGGGTTGGTCAGGCGCTGATAATAGTTTTCCAGCACGTCACCGCGCTCGTTCGGCGGCAGGAATTCCACGAATTCTTTATAAACTTCGGGGAAGAAAGTGCCGATGCGGTTGATGTACCAGTCCAGTTCCTTGTCGCGCATCATGAATACGCCGCGCAGGGTCATGCTGAGCGTATTCTCCGGATATTTCTCTGCATACATCAGGGCGAGGGTGGAGCCCCAGGAGCCCCCGAACAGATGCCATTTGTCGATGCCAAGGTGCTGCCGCAGTTTTTCGTTATCTTCGACCAGATGCGCGGGCGAATTTGCGTTGATGTCGCCGGGCGGGTTCGATGCCGGCGCGCCCCGCTGGTCGTAAATCACGATGTTAAAAACGGCGGGGTCGAAGAAGCGGTGGAAATAGGGCGCTGAACCTGCGCCCGGGCCGCCATGCAGATGGACGACCGGAATGCCGTCGGGGTTGCCGAATTGCTGGTAATGCAGCTTGTGCCCGTCGCCCACATCAAGGTCGCCTTCGTTGAACGGCTTGCTGGCGGGATAAAGGATTGCGTCTTTGTCGTCGGCCATGAATTAGATTCCTGCGGGTTTTTTCAACTGGGTTTTGGTGAGGTTGTGCCTGAAGACCTTGTCTTCATCCGCTTTGCCACCAAGGCGTTTGTATTCGCTGAAGGCCTTTAGCAGCGCGTCGTCGCTGATCGTGTCGAAATTCTGGTGCGGGCCCATCAGTTCGGCTTTGGTCGCAAGGTTTTCGGAGAACGTCACGCGTTCGCGGCTTTCGAAATTGAACAAATCCGTCAATTTTTTGTTGAGTGCGGGTAGAACGGTGATATGTGCGACGCTATGCGATCCTGCCAGCGTCCATGTTTCAACATCGTTCGCCGACCCGGGCGGCGTTGCGATGACGACGGGTTGTGCGACGGGAATAACGACGGCGGCCGGCTCGGGTTTTTGTGCGACAACAGGCGCAGGCGGCGTCTCGACCGGCTTCACGGGCAGCGGTTCGCGCTTGGGCAGCGGGCCCTGTAGCAGTTCGATCATTTCTTTCATCGCGAATTGCTGGGCGTAGGAAAGTGCGGTGCGCTTGTC
>JADYYV010000365.1 GCA_020853455.1 Alphaproteobacteria bacterium
GTTGCCATAGCCGCACAAGCGGCCCAGCACGCCCTGCCGCACCGACACACCCTCGATCCGGTCGATGTTCAATTCACCGACGTTGCGGGCGATCAGGCCTTTTTTATAGACAAGACGCTCCGACGTGACGGCGATTTCCGTCGTCGCCTTCACGATCCTCATATGCGCAAAGAAATACAGACCCAGCAGGAACATGCCCAGAATGCTGAAGCGGATCAGCGGGTGCAGTTTCCACAGGATTTTCAGGTAGCCGCCCTTTTGCGTGACGATCAGGTTCCAGATATGGTCGTATTGTTCCTTGGGCAGGTCGGTGCCGTAGCCCGCGCGGATTTCGGAATTGACGATCCACCAGATCGCGACATAGCCGACCGCGATGCCGAGCGCGAGGCCGAACAAAATCCAGCCGATCGCCTGCAGCGTATACATCCAATGGAAGCGCGCCCCCATCAGGATTTCTTCTTTCGGGCCGAGTGACTGCTGGACGTAAAGCATGAAATCTCCTGAGGACAGTTATTTCATATCTTAGTGAACGGAGGGGCAAACGCCAAGGTGATCTTGTCCCCTCCCCCTCTGGGGGAGGGTTAGGGAGAGGGCCTGTGCCAGAATCCCGATTTGGTTTCTGATACGCACCCTCTACCCCCGCCTTCCCCCACAGGGGGAAGGGGCCGCTTCGCGGTCTTCAATCAATCGCCAAGGCAAATGCCGAGCATACTCGCGGTATGCACCAGCGGGCCCTTCACATCGACCTGCTGGTAGGACGCAATCGCTTCCTCGATCGGCACCTCGATCACGCCGCGGTTCGACCAGGCGACCATTCTGTCAAATTTGCCTTCCGCGACCAGTTCGACCGCGCGCACGCCAAACGCCGCCGCTACCAGACGGTCGGACGGAATGGGCGGTGCGCCGCGCTGCACATGGCCCAGAACCGTCACGCGGGTTTCAAAACCCGTCAGTTCCGCGATCTGTTCGCCGATGTGATAACCGATGCCGCCGAAGCGTTTTTCGCCGCCCTTGTATTCCATCTGCTTGGCGCCGCCTTCGACGGTTTTGACCGCTTCGGACACGACCACCAGCGCGAAGTTGCGCTGTTCGGTGTCGCGCACCTTGATGATTTTTTCGGCGACTTTTTTAATGTCGTACGGGATTTCGGGGATCAGGATCACATCCGCCCCGCCCGCGATGCCCGTGGAAATCGCGATATTGCCGGCGTCGCGGCCCATCACTTCCAATACCATCACGCGGTCATGGGATGCGGCTGTCGGCTGCAGACGGTCGAGCGCTTCGGTCGCCACATACAGCGCGGTTTCGAAACCGACCGACATTTCGGTCTTGCCCACATCGTTGTCGATTGTTTTCGGCACGCAGACGAGGCCGAATTTGCCGCGCTGCGCCAGCGTGCGCAAAATCGCCATCGATCCGTCGCCGCCGATGCCGATCACGGCTTCAAGGCCCAGCTGCTGGATGCCGTCGATGATTTCGCCGGTGCGGTCTTTTTCGGTGCCGTCGTCCATCGGGAATTTGAACGGGTTGCCCTTGTTCGTGGTGCCCAGGATCGTGCCGCCCTGACGCATCACGGTCGTGTCGAACATCGCGCGGTTCAAAACCTTGTAGCGCAAGGGGCGATCCAGCAGGCCTGCCGTGCCGTCTTCCAGCCCGATCACTTCCCAGCCCTTTTCCGCCGCCGCATGGACGGCCGCGCGAATAACCGCGTTGAGTCCCGCGCAATCCCCGCCCGAAGTCAGGATGCCGATGCGTTTCTTTCCCATATTAAATTTCCCTTAACGATTATGCCGTATATTAGACAGAGCGCCCCGTTGAATCGAACGGCTTTTTTGCACAGTTTGCCATTCAGGAGTCGGGCTTGGCGCATTGCAACAAATAAAGCTTAAAAAAACAAGGGTTTCCTGATAATATATTTGTGCCTGAGACTCAGGACAGGCGAAGAAAAGGACTGTTACGGATCCGATGCTGCAAGAAGACGAAGAAGACATCCAGAAAATGATGCACGAGCTCAAGACCGAGCATCGTGACCTCGACATCATCCTGCAACAGCTGAGCAACGCCACCCCCATCGACTTCCTGCGCCTGCAGCGCCTGAAGAAGCGCAAGCTGTTCCTGAAGGATTCGATCTCGAAGCTCGAGAGCATGCTGCTGCCGGATATTATCGCTTAAATTCCATAATTAATACATCTCACCACGCGTCCCTTAGGGGGCATAAAAACTCGTGCGACAAGTTACGAAACGTCCAGCCTTTCCAGTGGAGACGAAGATGAAAACACTGTTCGCTCTTTTGCTATTCCTCACCCTCCTCGCTCCTGCGCAAGCTTCCGCCGACGAAAAAGCCGGCCGAATGGAGGTTACGCTCAAGGTTTTCAATCTCGTACACAACAAGGCGTTTGCCGAACTTGATGCACTAGCGAAATCATACCGCGACAGTGAAAGCAGGACCAATAGCGGCGTCTGGCATTTGACTATATTTTACGACGCGCTGGGGGCGCCGTCGGATGTCATTCTTTCCGATGAAGATTACAAAGCCGCTTTCAATACCTTTGACGAGTGGATCAAGGCAAGCCCATCCTCCCCCACCCCATATATCGGCAAGGCGAGCATGCTTGCGAGCTATGCGTGGAAATTTCGCGGAAACAAAATGGCAGATGAGGTTCCGATAAAGGACTTTGCACCGTTTTTCTACCATCTGGGTGAGGCAAAAAAATTATTGGAGAAATCTAAAGAGGTATCGAGCCAGGATCCTGAATGGTACGCGCAAATGGCGTACATCATGATGGGTCTCAACACCAAGGAAGATGAGTTCGATGCCGTAGTCGATGAGGGGTTAAAAAAAATACCCTTACTATTATCCAATTTATTTCAACACAGCCCTGCATCTCTTGCCCGTGTGGGGCGGCACAGTAGAGAAAATCGAAGCATTTGCCCTCAAAGCCATTGAACGCACCAAAGAGAAAGAAGGCATGGGCGTTTATTCCCGAATCTACTGGTACCTTGGCTCAATCCAATACGACCTCAGACTTTTTCTTGATACAAAAGTCGACTGGTTGAAAATGAAGCAAGGGATTAAGGATGTGCTGGAAAAATACCCCGACCAGTGGAACATCAATAATTTCGGGTATTTTTCCTGCATACAGGGTGACAAGGAGATGACGAAGGAGCTGATCGACCGCATAACGCCGTTTCCTGTCAAGGATGTGTGGGGTGAGGAAAGCTTTTTCCTGCATTGCAAGGCGCTGTGATGGTTCGGCAGCTACCGCCTGAACTTGAATTTAGGCCGCAAGTTGGAGCCTGTTAAGACTTGACATAACCACCCATTCCGCTACCCTCCCCCGGTATTCAAATCCGAGGGTTTTTCATGCCGTCCTATCTGGGCGTTCATCAGCGGGATGTGGTTGCGTCGATCGGCGATACGCTGGCGCTGCTGGAAACATATTCCATCGGACCTGCGGCGCAGGCGCAAATTGATGCGTTGCGCGCAACCGACCCCGCCACCGGCAAATCGAAACTGGGCGCGATTGCATCGGCGCTGGATGATATGTCGCTGATCCATGCAGTGAAGAATTCGGGCGTGACGGAATTTTTCGGCACGGTCGGCGAGGTTTTGCAATTCCACGCGCAGCAGAACACAGATAACAAAGGCACGGCGCTGTGGCAGTCGTTGATGTCATGGAACGCGTTCGGCAACGGCCGTATGCTGAGCTACACCGACACCGATGCGGAATGTGACAGCTGGCTGGCGGCAAACCGCGCGAAAGTCATTCCGATGACGCAGGACAGCCTCGATAAAATCCACAGCCTCGCCCATGCGACGTCAAAAAATCCGGATGCGATCAGCAATGCGCTGGTGGTGATGACGGCGATGGTATCCGTCAACCATGCGGGCGGCGATGTGGACGGCATGAAGCATTTGTTCCTGAACCTGTCGCTGCATGAACGCCATATCGTGAACAAGACCTTTGCCGCCATCACGCAGGAAAACGCCGCGCCCATCCATGCGCCCGGGCCTTATGCGCTGTATGGCGTCGTCATCGACGACATGACATCCGGCAAGATCGGCTGGGATGATGAAAGCCTGCGCCCGCTGGTGGAGCGCACGGCGGGCGCGCTTGCGCCGTTTTACCAAACCAATGAAGTCCAGCGTTTCATGATCGGCCGCATCACGCCACCGGAAGCATCTGAACAACTGGAAGGCTTCCTGATTATAGCCACGCGCCGCGCGGGACAGGCGGTTGCGAACGCGCTGCCGGAATTCCGCGTGATCGACCACGATGGCATCGCCCTGCCCGCAACATCCACCCCGCAGCCGAAACCCGGCAGCCGTTTTTCGATTTAAGGAGTCTAAGATGAAAAAGGACGACAAAAATATTGGCGCAAAAGACATTGGCATCAGCCGGACGATCAACACCATCAAGCTGAGCGACGCTTTCCGCCGCCGCGCGCAATATGGCGAGCCTGAAAAGGTGAAGGAAATCGTGAAGCAGGCGCGCATCTTCGCCGCCAGCACCACCTGGTATCACCCCGCCGAAACATGGTTCCATGCGCGCGTCACCGAAAACGTGACGAAAAGCGTGACCCGCATGGCGGAAATCGCGCAGCAACTGGGCGCAAAAGAAATTATCCTGCCCGTCACGGGCGATCCGCGCAGTTCGTTTACGGCGTTTTTCGAGCAGAAAATCCTGCCGACGCTCGACCTGCCCGTGAAGGTGTCGCTGCAAAAACATGAATACAAAAAAGACCTGACGCAGTTGGGCCGCATCGACCGCCGCATCAAGACCGCGATCGACGAAGGCGTGCGCGGCATGGCCGATATCGACAGCAACCTGAAATACAAATGGGACCGCAACCCGCGCCCGTGATGGAGCAGCCGCGCGATTCTGTACCCGCGCATCGTCCCCATCCTGAGCCAGTAAAATCAATGCCTTGCGCGAAACCAGCTGCGGTATTATGAAACCGTGCTATTATGTTCATATCGAGCATAACAGAAAGGGTTTTCATGAAGGCAGGCATGTTCCGCAAGATGGGTCTGGTTCTGGCATTCGCAGCGGCCTTGGCCGGTTGCGGACAGGCGATCGGGCCCGGTGCGGATACGCCCGACCTGCAAGGCACAACCACCCTGACCCAAGTTTTCAACGGCGGCCCGCAGCAGCCCAGCACCACCATCCGCGCCGAAGCCTTGAAAGCCAATGAAAGCTACACCGCCAAGGGACAACTGACGATCGAAGGCAGCGTGCCCGCCGGCGCGCATATCAACGTGGAATCCGGCAAGCTGGTCGTGACCGGCGATATCGGCAACGGCGCGCGCATCGACGTATCGCAGCCCACCACGACGCATAGTGAAACCTATACCGGTTATTGCTACGCCTATAGTTTCCGCGGAAAATTCGAATACGGTTTCAGCGCGTTTTGCTCCCGCACCATCGTCGATGGCCTGACCTATAACGACAGCGCGCCCGCCGTGACGGTCAAAGGCACGCTCGGCACGGATGTCCGCATCTCCACTCCCGGCAGCATCACCGTGAACGGCCGCGAGATTGCCAACCCCGGCCGCATCATGCCGGTCGCGATGAAGCCGTCGTCATAAATCAATATTTGACATAATTATGAAGTTTTGATAGTCTTTGCGGACAGTTTTCACCTCTCCGAAAGGAATGCGCCATGCCGCTCAACCCCAATGCCAAAGCCGAAATCAGCGGCGAAGACCTGTTCGGCGATGCCGGCAGCCCCGAAGCACTGGCGATAATCTACGGTGCGCGCGCCGCCAAAGAACCGCCCAAGGATCGTTTCTCGGGCCTGAAAAACCTGCTCGGTAAATTGAAAAAAGCATTCACCCTGCAAGCGCCCAAAGACGGCGCAACCTGCAACGACGAAACTCGCCAATGCCCACTCATCCGCGACACCTACCACCGCAGCTGGCCGCGCTGATCGCTGGAAAATTTTAGGAAGAAACTGCGTCGCTGCCTGTGGCGTTAAAAGACGCAATCATGTCTTTGTATTTTTCATCGAATTTGATGCCGTCTTTTCTAGTCGTCAGCACTTCGGTCAAACGCTTGCCGTCAAGTTGTGGCACGCCGCCCTTTTCTTCCCTTAAGGACGGATCAATCCATATGACATAGAAGCATTTCAGATTAATCAAAAGATGCTGCCAATCGGAACTTTTGCTTTCAACATTCAGCCCCAAATCTTCTGTACGAAAAAATGGCAGAACACGGTTCTCGCGATAACGAATGGTTTTAAAATTCGGCACCCAGCATTGAGGGGGCATGACGTCAGAATGCTCCGAAACCTTGA
>JADYYV010000366.1 GCA_020853455.1 Alphaproteobacteria bacterium
CGCGAACAGCAAAAACAGCGCGGCGCACAGGATGCGCATGAAAATCTTCCTGTTCATCACGTATGTCCCTCCTTGGCGCAGGGTTCGACCTCGAAGGTCAGCTCCGATACCGGCAGCGCGACCTTGAGCGGCGCGGCGCCCGGCGGATGCGCATTCAGCCACAGAGCCGCCGCCGCCGAGCCGTTTTGTGCAGCGCGAACCATCCATGCGCGCGCGGCCGCCGCGTCCTGCACCAGCGGTGGATTGGCGGTTTTTGGCGCGGTCGCGCCCGTTTCCAGCAACCGGCCGATATTGAACATCGCGCGGCCATAGCATTGCGCGGCGGCGGCCTTGTAAAATTCAAGCGCGGTTGTCGGCGTTGCGCCCGCTTTTTCGCGCTCGGCCACGCCCAGGTTATGTTCGTACATAAAACCCGCATTGTTCTGCGCCACCGGATCACCAAATGATGTCAGCATCTTCAGCGCATGCGCGTAATCCTGCGGCGGATAATCCTTCAGGATCAGCGCCGCCTGTATCGCCCCTTCGGGATGCCCCTTGTATTCGGATTTAAGGTACCAGCGCAGCGCTTCCTGCGGGTCTTTCGGCACGCCGACCCCGTAAAGATACATTGCGCCCAGCGCCTGATACGCCTTGTAAACGCCCAGCGCCGCTGCCTTTTCGTACATCGCGCGCGCCTTCAGGGCGCTGTCCTTCATCACATACAGATAGATATACCCCAGCCGGTCGATCGCGTCGCCATAACCAAGGCCGGCGTCCAGCTCGTACCATTTCACCGCTTCGGCTAGATTGGTTTCCACGCCCATGCCCATCAGGTAACGGTCGCCGATTTCCGTCGCCGAACCCGCGCGCCCGCCGATGATCGCCATGCGGTGGTATTCGATGCCCTTGGCGGTGTCACGCACCATGCCGCCAAGACCGTTCAGGAATATATTGCCAAGATCGTACCACCCCCGGCTGGCCCCGGCCTTCGCCGCGCGCAGCCAGTAAATGACGCCGCTGGTGCTATCGCCCGCTTTCCACGCCGCGCTGCCATCCACATACATCTGCGCTGCGGCACGCTGCTTTTCGTCCGGCGTGAAATCGTGCCGGAATGTCACGCGCCACTGCGCCAGCGCCGCCTGTTCGGGCGAGATCGTCTTCAGCGTGCGCGCGGCCTCCGCCGCCGCATATTCGGCCAGCGCTTTTTTGGCGGGCGGCGGCATGACGGCATCTTTCAGCGTATCGTTCACAAGCAGGTACCAGTGATAAGCTTCGGCATTGTCGGGCGGCGACAGATGCGCGAAAAAATCGCCAAGCGCGACAAAGGCGACAGGGTCGATGGCCTCGGCCCATATGCGGTAAATCGCCAGCACTTCGTCGTGTTCTGCCTCCGGCACGCCGGTTTTGCGATATGTATCGATCAGCCGCTGCAACGCGATCTTGTCGCCCACGCGCGCCAGCTTGCGCCATGCTGCCAGCGCGGCCGGCATGCGGCCCTGCAAAGCGTCAAGCTCCGCCTGCGCATTCGTGTATTCCGACGCTGCCGCCGCGGCAAGCAGTTTTTCGGCCGCTGCGCTATCTTTTTTCACGCCGCGCCCGGCGATATAAAGCCGCGCAAGGTTATATTGCGCAGGCGGATACCCGGTATCGGCAGCCTTGGCGTACAGGGACGCCGCCTCCGCATCGCTTTGCGCAACGCCGTCGCCCTGTTCGTACAGCTGCCCCAGATCGTTCTGCGCGACGGACAGCCCTTGCGCCGCCGCCTTGGCGTACCACTTCGCAGCCTGCATCGTATCAACATCGCCATCGATGCCCAGCATATAGATGGCGGCAAGGTTGTACTGCGCGACCGCGATATTCTGGTCGGCAAGCTTCTGCGTCGCTTCCCGCTTGTCGCTAAAGAACACCTTGTCGCCGCCATTCGCGCGTCCTTCGGCCACGATGCGCGCATACCACGGCGCGACGGCATAGTCGGATTTCCGGTTGTTGGCGCTTTCAACCGCGCCGATGCGGTTGCGCGCGTCGATATTCCCCTGCGCCGCCGATTTTTTCCACATCTTCATATTCGGGCTTCCGACATCCCAGAAATCTTTGTCGCCGTCGCGCAGCTGCGCCGTGGGTTCCGTGATCGGCGTAAAGCGCCCGCCTTTGCTGAAATGATTGGGCGCGGGGCGATAGACGGGAATGCCGCCGCTGTACACCTGCGCATAGCGCGCGGGCAGCGGCCATTTGTCGGGCGGGCGGCTGCGGAAGACGTTGTTGATGGCGTTTTCGTCCATCATTTCCTGCCACTGCTGCTGCGCGGCCTCCGTGATTTTCGTCTTGGGCTCGGCTGCTCCCGGGCGCGTCATGAAAATCGAGTAACTGCCATTGTCGCCGACATCGTCGTCCCGCGTGACGACGATAGTATAGATGCCGGGCAGGTTCATTTCGACGGGCGCTGTCATGCGGTCCGTGCCGCCGAAATCCTGCACCACCGCGCCGTCGGGGGCGATCATCAGCACCTGGAATGACTGGCGCGGCTTGATTTCGGGGATCAGCGACAGATTGCCGACCAGACCCGGCGTGCCGTTGAAGGTGTAAACATCGATGCCGCCGGGCGGCAGCGTGCCGCTATAGCCCTCCCCGAACTTCATGGTCTTGCCGCTCGCCCCCGGCAATTCCAGCAATTGCAGCTGGTAACCATTCTGCGCATTGGTGTCGTCCATGACGGAAACCTCCGCCATCCATTTCCCCGCCGGCGGCAGCATCATGCGCGCCCGCGCAAAGGTCGGCTGGTTGACCATGTCGATCTGTGTCCGCGCGCCCGTGATTTGCACAAAGGTGCGGAAGTTATCGTTGTGCTTGCCGGTCATGGAAACGCTGGCGATATAGTTTTTGCCTTGTTCGGTCGTAAATGCGTACCGTTTTGTCTCGCGCGCCCGGATCGTGCCCGTAACAGGCTTGCCGGGCTCAAGCGCGGCGGAAGTTTCCTCGGCATAGGACGGCGGCACATCGCCCGGCCAGGTGACGGCAAGCGAATAAGCCAGTTTTTCATCCGTTTCAGTTCGCGCGTAGATAAACACCGTGTAATCGCCGTCCTCCGGCAGCAACATATCGCGTTCTTCCTGCGTGTTCGACGCACCGCCACCGACCAGCACGCCCCTGGGCGACACCACCCACATCTGGATGTGCTGTTTCGTCCCGGGCGCTGCCGTCATGACAGCGCGCGCCGTATAATTGGCATAGCCGCGCACTGTATAGACATCGACCGACCCTTGATCAATGACGCCCCTGTATAATTTCCCGATTTTAGCCGTCTTGCCTTTGGTGCCCGGCACCTGCAGCATGCTCAGCTCATAACTGCCACCTTTGTCGTTCGTGTCGCTGCGGTTCACATCCAGCGACCATGTGCCGCTGGTGGGGACGTTGTTCATGCTGACGCGGTAAAAATACGCGCGGCTGCCGCCGTCGATCAGCTGGCCCGTGGGGTCTTTCAATTCCAGCCCCGGCAGGAATCCCTCCACATGCGGGCCGGTTTCGCGCAGCGTGAGGATGAACGACGTGCCTTTTTCCGCGTTGAAGCTGAAATGCTGCGTTTCGCCCGCTTTGATCGTGCCCGTGACGATCTTGCCGCTTTCGAGCGGCACGGCATCGGCCGCGCCCGCCGCCGCGCAGAAGAACTGCAGGGCGAGAAGGAAAATGGCAAAAGCAGGAAAACCGCGCCGCAAATTCATCGACGATCCCTTGAAAATGGCTTTCCCAAGATAGAGGGCAAAGATTAATAAAGAGTGAGACGTTTTTTCAGAATAACCGGCGGCCGCGATAGCGGATATTCCGGCGCAGGCGACAGGCCTGAACCATGCCGCATTTACCCCAGCCCGCGCCGGACGCAGTGCCGGACGCTAACCGGCACACGCGTTAATACTTGCAGAACGGCGCATAGTTTCCTTCGCAGGTAAAATCGGACATGTAGAAAATCGTGGCGCTATGCCGCCGCCCCTTGGGACGCGGCACATCCGCCGGCACAATCAGCCATGCGTTGAAGGGGCCGCCATATTCACGGCTGGGCAGCGTGACTTCACGCGTGATCACGCGCGGGCGTCCCTGGGCAAGCGGGGCCGTGACCGGCGCGGCGGGATGCGCAGCGTTATATTTTTGCGTCGCACCCGCCTGCCATTGCTGGAAAAGACCGGCATGGTCGTCAACAAATGTGCCGTCGCGCCTGTATTGGTTTTCAAGATCGCCTTCATTGGCAGGGGCATCGTCCAGCGCGAGCCGCCGCTTCAGTTCCTTGTACGCAATTTCCCCCTCCGCGACGAAATCGACGTCTTTCGAGACATCTTCTTCCTTGCCGCCCGGCGTGTTTGCGTGCATCTCGCGTAAAATCACCTCGATTTTTTTCTGGGTCGGCGCATCCATGCGCGCTTCGGTGCGGGCAATGATGGCGGCATAGGGCAGCAGCACGATGACTTTGCCGCTCGCCTGCGGATAGCTGTCGATACGGCGCAAGCCGTACATCGCTACGGCGCGCGCCCTTTCGGCATCTCCCGCCTGCAGGTATTTTTCGGCAAGCTGCTTCACGACGGATGTGGAATTCAGGTCGTCGCGGATATTCAGGGAGCTGATGAACGCCTCGATGCTCTGCTTGGGCGCGCCGTCCGCCCCGCGGTCCAGCTGCAGGATGCGGTCAACGGCGGATGATGTCTTGCCGCGCTGCACATCGTTTTGCGCCATCGCGGCGGCCTGTTTCGCAAATGAAAGCGTCTGTGCATAGCGGTCGGCCAGCCCGAGCGCTTTTTCGGCAGCGGCACGGTCGGCCAGCGCATCCAGCACAACGCCGTCAGGGTCTGTCAGCGGCGTGCCCATGGCATCGCCAAACGACGGCGTCAGCGCATAGCCGGCGTCATACATCTCGCGCATCTTCGCGCCCGATGCCGCGCGGGCGGCGGCGAAATAGACCGCAGCGCGGTAGGGCGGATAGGTGATATCGTCCTTCGCGATGGCGGCTGCGATATCGGGCTTTTTCTGCGTCACGGCGCCGGCGGCGATGGTATAGAGCGCCTTTTGCTGTGTGAAATACGTCGCATAATCGGTGCCGCCCAGCGTCTGCGCGGGTGCGGCTGTATTCAGCGCGTTTGCGATGCGGGTTGCTTCCTCGAAATGCCCGTCGCGCACATACATGGCGGCCAGCGTGGATTGCAGGTTTGTGCGCCCGCGCGCCTGCATTCCCGTGCGGGTGCCGAGCCGCTCCAGCCCGAAGAAAGGCGGAACGTCGCCGGAAAGCAGCGAAACCTCGATCATTTTTTTCTCGGCGGCGTGCATCCCCGCCTCGTGCAGCAGGGCGGCAACCGCCGCGGCGGGTACGCCGAATTCTGCATCCTTTATTTTTTCGCCCGAATTCTTGTCGCCCAGCACGGCCGCCGCCGCTACCGCCATTTGCACACGGAACATGGGCGATGCGTCGTGCCCGCCCTGCAAAAGCGCGTCGCCCGCCTGCAGCGCCTTGACGCGCAGGTCCTGCGGCGCACCGGACACGGCCAGCGCGAAAAGCGCGCTGCCGTAATCATGGTCCGAGATCATCGCCGGCTGCTTGTTGCCCGGCAGGCCCGAAGAACCGGCCAGTACGATAACGGATTTCGGCGCAGCCCGCCTGCCTTCCGCAGCTGGCGCGGGCGGAACGGCGGTCATCGCGGCGCGCGTTTTTTCAATCTGCGCCCAGGCATTGCCAAAATCGCCCACCTTCGCAAACGCCCCGGCGGCGTAAACGCGTGCTGGTATTTTCAGCCAGTCGTTCGAATATCCTTCGGTGACGGCAAGGATGCCGCTGATGCCGGATGCGGATTTCAGCCTGCCAAGGATGTCGAAAATCTGCTTGTGGATGCCGCTTTCGATGCCGACATAGATCATGTCGCCCTGCTGCGGCCAGCGCTCGATTGCGAATGTCTTCAGTTCCGCCAGCACCTTTTTCGTGCCGTCCTTGTCGGGATGGCGCGCGTAATGATCGGCGATTTCGCCCAGCATCGCCAGTTTCCCGCCGGGCTCGTTGCCGGCCTGCCGCGCGTTGTAGATTTCCCAGGCGTCGTCGATCCGGCCTGTCGCGGCATAGGCAGCGACCATCAGGTCGGGTCGCGATGATCCCAGGCCCGCCATCGCTGCGGCCGCCGCCATCATCATCTCGTCCCGGTTGCCCGGTTTCTTCTGCATCAGCGCGGTCAGGCGGTTGATTTCGGCGGTCATGTCCTCGCCGCGCCAGTGGCGTTCAAGCGCCACCTGCATGGCCAGCGCATAGCCCTGCTGCTGCTCGCCGTAGTTGGTGCCGCCCCGGTTGCCGTTGCCCCAGCCCAGCACATCGTTGTTATAATCTTCGTCGCCGATCTGCTTGACGCGCGCGACGGCGGCTTTGTAATCGCCTGCCGCCGCCTCCTCCTGCGCCAGCGACAGGCGCGCCTCCGCCGGATTCTTGTTCTGCAGCATCCGCATGCGCACCGCGGCAGCGGATTTTTCAGGCGCAACCGCGGCCGTTTTGATGCCCGCCGAATTGTCGATCTTCAGCAGCAGAGCCAGCCACACGTCGTGATACTGCGGGTCGAGCGAATGTTTCGACAAAGCGGTCGCGCCCATCATCTTGAGCGCGATGATGCGCGCAAGATCCGGATAACCCGCTTCGATCAGGCTGTCGGCGAGCCGGCCGAGTTCTTCCTGATAACGCCAGTTCTGCTGCTGGACATGATATGACGCCAGAAAGCCGTAGATGCAATCCGCATGGAAATCGCCGTTGCAGACGTTCATGTATCCGCGGCCCAGAAATTCCCTGTCGTATTTGACGACACCGGGATTTTTCAGCGACGGGGATTCGCATGTCGTATCCTTCGTCACCATCTGGTGCTCTTCGGGGCGGAAGCCCGCCGGAAATTTGGTATTGCAGTCAAAGTTGGCGCCCGTCCAGAGAACGCCGTCGATTTTCGCGCCGGTGAAATCGGCGCCATGCAGCTTGACAGGGCCGTTATAAGACGCATTCCTGAAATCCGCGCCGGTCAGGTCTGCGCCCTTGAAATCGGCGCCCGTCAGGTCGTCGCCCGTGAACGTGGCGTTCTTCAGGCTGGCATTCCGGAACGAAGCGCTTTTGTAATCGCCGAGGTCGAACTTGGTGTTGTCGAAATTTTTGCCGGACAAATCGATGCCTTCGTTGCGCGAGATGCATTTTTCTGCGTAAAAATTCGTGCGGGTGAAATCCGCCCCCGCCACGTTCGAACGGGCGAGGCCGCTGACGGTCGCATCGGCAAAGCGCGCGTCGCCGAAATCATTCGCCCGCCAGTCCTTTGCCATCCGGCAGTCCATGATAAACAGCTTTCCGGCGCTGAAATCGGCTTTTTTGAAGCTGTTGCCGCCGCCTGCGGAAATCTCGATCTCGGCATTTTTCAGCGATGCGCCGTCGAACTTGCTGTCGGCGACTTCGCCGCGCAGCTTGGCGCCGTCGAACGCCGCGCCGCTCAGGTCGCTGCCGGTGACCGCGCCCGTGATATCGGCATTCGAAAAATCAGCGCCGGCCAGGTTACTGTTGATGAATTTAACGTCGGAAATTTTCGCGCCGCGAAAACTGACGCCGCTGAAGTTCTTTCCCTCGAAGACCTGTTTTTCCAGCCTTGCGCCCGTGAAGTCGAGCTTTTCGCCACCCGTTCCCTCGACCTTTCCCTGCTTTTGCAATATCTGCGTTATCCACTGGCGGGACTCCGGGTCTTTTGACAGCGTTTCCGCGATGCAAAGCGGGCGCAGGGCCGCGTCATATTCGCCCAGGCGGAAAAGCGTCCTGCCATAAGAGGCCAGCAACGCCGCCTTGGCCGGCGCCTGCGTTTCGATGAAATCGGGCATGCCTGCCTTGCGCGCATATATATCGTTGCAGGCGCCGGCCGGAACGGGTTTCCTGTCACCGTCTGCGGGCAGGCCAAGCGCCGCCGCATAGGCCGTTTTCAGGCGTTCGTAATCGCGGAATTTTTCAAGCAGCGCGATTTTTTGCATGTAGAGCGAAAGCGCGGGTGTTTTTGCCAATTGCCCGTCCATGACGCGGACTTTATCCGCGTAAGCCTTCAGAAGGGCGATACGGGATTGATTGCCGCCGCTCTCAGCCGTTTTTTCGTCCGTCAGCGGGCTGCAGCCGTCGGCAAGCAGCGTGTCTCCGCCAGCGCGCCTGTTTGCGAATACGATATAGGTTTCGCCATGCGTGAATTTTTTATTGCCGAAAATCTTGACCGTGC
>JADYYV010000367.1 GCA_020853455.1 Alphaproteobacteria bacterium
CAGCCCGCCCGCCAGCGTGTTGTCGAGCGCGTTGCCGGTGATGACGTTGACACCCGCATTTCCCGTACCCGCCAGCGCCGCGCCGCCGGTCAGGGTCAGGTTTTCCACACCGTCGGCCAGCGTGTGATCTACGGATGATTCAACGCTGTCGATATCGGTGCCGGTTTCGACGATCAGGTCGCCGCTGTCATCGACGATATACAGGTCGCCGCCGGTGCCGCCTTCCATGCGGTCAGCGCCCGCCATGCCGTCGAGCGTATCATTGCCCGCAAGCCCCACCAGCAGGTCGCGGCCCGCAAGGCCGTCCAAAGTGTCATTAACGGGTGAGCCTGCAATGCGTGCCATCGTCGTATCTCCTGAACATGAAAAATCCTGTGCAGCAGGATACCCCAAACGCCCGCCCATTTACAGGGGCAGGCGCGGTTCTGAAAACGATATTCCGGAAATTAGCCGTGTTTGCGAATGACGTCGAGGAAGATCTGCCCGTAACGGTCCATCTTGCGCTCGCCCATGCCGCTGATTTCCATCAGGGCGGAACGTGACGTAGGCTTGAACACCGCCATTTCGCGCAACGTCTTGTCGTGAAAAATGACATAGGGCGGCACGTTCTGTTCCTTCGCCAGCGCCATGCGCGCCTCGCGCAGCGCGTCGAACAGCGGCTGGTTCATTTCCTGCCCGTAGAAATCCTCCGCCTCTTTCTTCATCAGCGCCTTGCGCGCCTCCTTGCGGCTTTCCTGCTTGCGCAGCCTGACTGGCGTTTTTTCCTTCAGGAAGGCCTGTCCCGCCGTCGTGATAAACAAACCGCCATGCTCCGCCGTATCGACCGCGAGCAGGTTGAGCGCGACCAGCTGACGGAAAATGCCCTGCCATTCCGACTTGCTGTATTCGCCGCCGATGTTGAAGGTGGTGATCTGGTCGTGACCGAATTTTTTCATGCGGTCATCGGCCTTGCCCAGCAGCACATCGATGACATAGGACACCCCGAAACGCTGGCCGGTGCGGTAGACGCAGGACAGCGCCTTTTGCGCTGCAATCGTGCCGTCGAATGTTTCGGGCGGGTTCTGGCAGGTGTCGCAGTTGCCGCAAGGGCCCGCCTTGTCGCCGAAATATTCCAATATGACCTGACGGCGGCAATGCGCGGCCTCGCACAGGCCAAGCAGCGCGTTCAGTTTCTGGTGCTCGATGCGTTTTTGCTGGTCGGAAGCGTTGGATTGCTCGATGAAATTTCGCTGCATCGCGGAGTCATTCAGGCCATAGACCATGAAGGCGTTCGACGGCAGTCCGTCGCGGCCCGCGCGGCCGGTTTCCTGATAATACGCCTCGATATTCTTGGGGATGTTCATATGCGCGACGAACCGCACATCGGGCTTGTCGATCCCCATGCCGAAGGCGATGGTGGCGACCATAATGATGCGTTCTTCGCGCAGGAATTTCTGCTGGTTTTTCGCGCGGGTCTCTGGCGACAAGCCGGCGTGATAGGGCAGCGCGTTGAACCCTTCTTCGCACAGCCATGCCGCCGTATCCTCGACCGACTGGCGCGACAGGCAATAGACGATGCCGCTGTCTTTGGCGTGATTGTTTTTGATAAAGGCCAATATCTGCTGCTTCGCACTGTCCTTGACCGCAATCGTGTAATGAATATTGGGGCGGTCGAAGCCGGAGACGAAACTGCCACCATCCTGCAATTGCAGGAAATTCACGATATCGCGGCGGGTCGGCGCATCGGCGGTCGCGGTCAGGGCGATGCGCGGGATATGGGGGAAACGCTCGGCTAGCTGGCTCAGCTGCGCGTAATGGGGCCGGAAATCATGCCCCCATTGCGACATGCAATGCGCCTCGTCAATCGCGAACAGGGCAATTTTTGCGTTGTCGATCAGCCGCTGGAAATCGTCCATCAGCAGCCTCTCTGGCGCGACATAGACCATGTCGATCTCGCCCTCGACCAGCATCCGTTCCGTCTGGCGCTGCTGGTCGGGCGGCATGGCGGAATTGAGGGCGGCGGCGCGGATGCCCAGCTGTTTAAGCGCCTCCACCTGATCCTGCATCAGCGCAATCAGCGGCGAAATAATGATACCGACACCGTCACGGATCAGCGAGGGTATCTGGTAGCACAGCGATTTGCCGCCGCCCGTCGGCATCAGGACGAAGGCGTTTTTGCCCGCAATCACATGGTCGATGATTTCCGCCTGCGGGCCGCGGAAACTGTCATATCCATATGTTTTGCGCAGGATATCGAGCGGGCTGGAGGCAGCCGGAGGTCGCTGTTGCGGCAGTGTCATAACCCGATTATACTGTCAAAACCACCACAGGAGCAACATGGCAAAACGGCGTCTGACACCGGGCGAAACCGCGCTTGCGAAAACCGTATTCGGCGACAGCGTCGATTACGCGGCTGTCTGGCTGCACGACAAACGCATCCTGCCGCCGGGATTCCAGAAGCGGGAACAGGCCGTCGCCAACGCCAACCATATCTCCTTCCCGCGCGGGGCCTACAGCCCCGATTTTTCGGCGGAGACGGATGCAAAAAAACAATCCGTTTTCATCCATGAAATGACGCATGTCTGGCAGCACCAGAACAAGGTCGTGCGCACGCCCGTTGCCGCGATCAAGGAAACGCTGAAGCATAAATTCAACTACCAGAAATGCTATTTGCACAGCCTCGACCCCGCAAAAGACCTTGTGCAATACGGGTTCGAGCAGCAGGCGGCGATTGTGCAGGATTATTTCCTGCTGACCCGTCACGCCACGCCGGAATCATACAAGGCGCGCCGCACGGAAACGCCCGCCGACCTGCTGCAGAAATATGAAGCGGTTTTGAAGAACTTCCTGAAAG
>JADYYV010000368.1 GCA_020853455.1 Alphaproteobacteria bacterium
GGCAACGACTGGGCGGCGGCATGGTCGCAATCCTATGACGACCGCGCCCGTTACCCCGTCACGCCGGGCGGCGAACAGCAGCGCGAAATGGCCTATCGTTTCGGCGTCAACGTCATGATGATGGCCCTTGCCGGCAATTACAAATCGGATCAAGTACACGTGCCCTATATTCTTGAAAGGTTGCATCGCCAATGACGACCTTTGAATGGGCGCCGTACCTGCCGCATGGATACTATATCTACCTCGCCCTGCTGGGGCTGTTCGCGCTGGGCCTTGTCGTGTTCCGCCGCATGCGCGATTTCTTCTGGCGCGGCGCGTTTTTCTTTATCCTGATCGGCGTGCTGCTGAACCCCGTGATATTGAATGAAATCCGCCAGGGCCTGCCCGATAAACTCATCATCGTGCTGGATGACAGCCCCAGCCAGAAACTGGGCGGGCGCGACAAGGTGGCGAACGAGGCGCTGGCCTATGTCGAGGCCGCGCTGAAACGCGAAAAGAACATCGAGCCGGTTATCCTCCGCTCGTCCTCCGCCGATGGAGGCAACGGCGAAAGCACCAACCTGTTCACGCTGCTGCGCAACAACATGGCCAGCATTCCGATGGCGCAGGTGGCGGGCACGGTTTTCATCACCGACGGCGAAGTGCATGACGTACCCAAGGATCTCGGCGGGCTCAGCCGCCTCGGGCCTTTCCATGCCGTGCTGACCGGCAGCAAGAAAGAGTTTGACCGCAAGGTCACCATCGTCGCCGCCCCCAAATACGGCGTGCTGAACGAAAATATTACCGTGAAGGTGAAGCTGGAGGAATTCGGCCGCGGCGGGTCATCCGCGCCATCCACCGTCACCGTGAAGCAGGACGGTCAGACCGAACAGGTATCGTCGCTGACCCCGGGGCAGGAACGCGAATTCACCTTCGGCATCACCCATCCCGGCCAGAACATTTTCGAATTCGTGATACCGGTCGAGGAAGGCGAGCTGTCGGCGGGCAACAACCCCGCACCCGTGATCGTCAACGGCATCCGCGACCGGCTGCGCGTGCTGCTGGTATCCGGCTCGCCGCATATGGGGGAGCGCGCCTGGCGCAACCTTTTGAAATCCGACCCCGCGATCGACCTTGTGCATTTCACCATCCTGCGCTCCCCTGAATCGATGGATGTCACGCCGCAGAACCAGTTGTCGCTGATCGTCTTCCCGGTCGAGGAACTGTTCCAGAAAAAGATCAAGGATTTCGACCTCATCATCTTTGACCGCTATCAGGCCTATAACATGGTCATGCAGCCGTCATACTTCGACAATATCGCCAATTACATCCGCGGCGGCGGCGCGTTCCTGATGGCGCTCGGCACGGCGGAGGCGAAGCAATCCGGCATCACCGGCGGCAGCCTTTCCGCCGCGCTCGACAGCCAGCTGCCGCTGCTGTCGACCGGTCCTGAAAACGTCGCGCGCCTGCCGTTCCGCCCCGCGCTCACAGATCTGGGGGCGCGCCACCCCGTTACCGCCGACCTGATGCGCCAGTTCAAGGAACGCAAATGGGGGCAGTGGTATGCGCAGGCGCAGGCCATGCTGCAACGATCGAAACCCCTGATGACCGGCATCGACGGCGCGCCGCTGCTGGTGCTGGATAAAGTGGGCGAGGGGCGCGTGGCTGTGCTGGCCTCCGATAACGTCTGGCTGTGGGGCAAGGGCCTCAGCGGCCAATCCGGCCCCTATACCGACCTGCTGCGCAACGTGGCGCACTGGTTGATGAAGGAACCCGAGCTGGAGGACGATTACATCAAGGCCGAAGCGCGCGGCAACACCATCACCGTTTCGCAGCGCGACCTGACCGCCGACGAGGTCAAGGTGATGATGACAGAGCCGTCCGGCAAGCAAAGCCTCGTCAAGATGGCCGACAAGGAACCCGGCTGGATCAAGGCGGTGGTCAAGGCCGAAGACAACGGCATCTACAGCTTCGATAACGGCGTGAAAAAAGCCTTCGTCGTGGTCGGCACCGCCCGGAACGAGGAATTCGCCGATGTCCACACGACCGAAGAAAAACTGAAGCCCGCCGTGCAGGCGACGCAGGGCGGCATCGTCTGGTTTCAGGAGAATCGCGATTTCGACCTGCGCGATATCAGCGCCACCACCCATGTCACCGGCGGCGATGACTGGGTCGGTCTGAAGCGCAACAAGGCCTTCACGATCGACAATATCGAAAGCCTCTCGCTTCTGCCTAACTGGTTGAGTTTAATCATTATTTTTGCCGGTATCGTCTTTATGTGGTGGCGCGAGAGCGGCGGGCGTAAAAAGGGCTGAACCGCCCAAGTTGCGACCGGTTTGCAGAAAGATTTTGACACCCTGCGGTATTTAGATACAATCAACAACATTGGTCAGATGTCTTCCAGAGGGATAAAACGCGATGGCGAGCATGAAAGCTAAACTGGGTCAGAACCCTTCACAGCAAAAAACCTTCGTTCCGGGCGCACCCGCCCAGAACCGTACGGGCCCCGCACAGGAAGCCCCCAAGGCACCGACCAAGTAACAGCTTTTCAGGGCTGAAACAAAAAAACGCCGGGATTTATTCCCGGCGTTTTTGTTTTTTTTTGCGGATGAATTTTCGCAACTCCAAACCATCGTCATCCCCGCGAAAGCGGGGATCCCGGCGGCATCATGCGCCCTGCCTACCCCTGAGATCCCCGCTTTCGCGGGGATGACGCAGGGCTTGGTGGGATTATTTCCCGCCTAAAAACCCCTCCGCCGCCTGCAGGCTTTCGACATACTGCACCAGCTCGCCGTTAAAACCCACCATCTGCAGCACCGATAGCGGCTGCCCGCCCGCGCCCGCGAAGATGATATGGCCGCGATTGGCATGGGCGCGTTTCAGCAGCGATACGAACAGCCCCACGCCGTGGCTGTCGAGGAAATCGGCCGCCGACAGATCGACGATGAAGTTTTTTACCGCTGCGGGCACGTTCTGCTGCAGCACCGGCCGCGCCTTCACCACTGTGCTGGCATCGACAAATCCGCTGAAACGGATCAGCGCATAACGGTCGCGGTTCTCGATCTGGTATTCGCTGTTGATGCTCATATTTCGCCTCCATATCCTGCAATAATCAGTGTCGCGTCGTCGCTGCCGCGCCTGCGCTGCTTGCGCGCGGTGAATGCGGCCCACAGGTTCTGCGCCAGTATCTGCGGCGCGGCCTGCGCGTTCTGCCCCGCCAGTTTCAAAAGCTCCGCGCGGTGTTCGCCCTCGAACGCGTCGAGGAAACCGTCGGTTGCGAAAATAATTTTCTCGCCTTCGTCCAGCTGCAGCGATTTCATGCCGTATCCCGCCGCGCTCGCCAGCACGGGCAGGGGGCCCGCGACCGGTATGGTTTCCGCCCCGTCGGCGCGGCAGACCAGCGGCGACGGATGGCCGGCGGAGGCGATGCAGATCGCGCCCTTGGGGAACAGCTGGAAACTCTGGCAGGTCAGCAGCACGCTTTCCAAAAACGCGTCGCCGTCGATGGCCTGCGACAAGGCCTTTAAAAACTGCGCGGGGTCGGATGCTTCCGCCTGCAGGCGGAACAGCCCGCGCAAATATCCCGCATAGGCGTAGGAGAAAAACTTCGCCTGCTCCCCATGGCCCATCACATCGGCCAGCACGCACAGCATATGGGTCGGCGTTTCATGATGCAGCGTGAAATCGCCGCCGCCGGCCTCCGCCGCCTCCGTCAGCAGCGCGATGCGCCAGCCGCCATAGCGGTCGGGCAGGGCGGGCTTCAGCGTGTTGGTCAGTTCCTGCTGGAATTTGCCCTCCAGCCCCTGCCGCACCTGCAAACTGCGCGTGATCAGGCGCGACACCACATTGCGCAAACGCTCGCGCGCAACCGGTTTCGTCAGGAAATCATCGACGCCCAGCTCGCTGATATAATCCGCATGTTCGCTGGCATGGTCGGCGGACAGGAATATGAACGGCGTCGTGTTGCCGCCCTTCAGTTCCGACAGCGCTCGGCGCAGCCCCGTGCCGTCCATGTCCGGCATGTTCAGGTCGGATACCACCAGATCCGGCCGCCCGCCGTCGAAGGCCTTTACCGCATCCATCGGGTTCAGGAATGTGGTGATATCGTATAAATCCTCCAGCATCTCCGAATGGCGCTTCAGCGCGATGGGGTCGTCATCGACCAGAAAAAGGCGGTTTTTTTTCGCGGGCGCGGCGTCGCGGGCGTCGCGGATGCGGAAATGGTTGAGGCCGTCGGGGCTCTTGTCCTTGGGCGTATAGCTGGCCTGATGATGCTGTTTCAGGATGAATCCCAGGCCGTATCCGCCCTCCGCCAGCGACGATGCGGCATCAAGGCGCGACAGGGCGGTTTTGCATTTTGCATCGAAATCCGCAAATGCCGTGCTGTCATCCGCGATATCGACGAGCGTGGTTTTGCCCTGCAACCGCAGGCGGATTTCGATGTGTTTCGGCTTGTCGGGCGGGTGCCTGGCAAGGTTGCTCAGCACCTCCGTCACCGACAGCGCGACCATACCCGCATATGTTTTTTCGATGCCTTCGCGCGCCAGAAAATCCAGCAACCGCGCGCGCAGCGGCGGAATATCATCGTATGCAACGCCCGCCAGCACTTCCTTGAAGGCAGTGACCGGATTTCCGGCCGGCGATGGCGCATCGATGGTCATGGGGGCGGGCATGGTTGCGCGGTTTCCCTGATGGTTGGTCAGGGTTATCCTCGCAATTATCGTGCCATCTCGATCGCTCTGCAACGATGCCCTCTCCCTAACCCTCTCCC
>JADYYV010000369.1 GCA_020853455.1 Alphaproteobacteria bacterium
AGCGCTATCATCTGCCCCACCTGTCCGCCGACGGGGAAATAGGCGGATGCCATGCCGGCGGCGTTCAGCCGTTCCATTTCCTTGCCCATATCGCGGATGGATTTGCGCACGCTGTCGATGTTTTTATAAAGATGCTCGGCGAATTCGGGCGATACATACAACGGCGCATTGTCTGACGTCGGGAAGATCACCATGTATTTGAACGCCAGCGGGAAGGCGTCATGCGCTTTTTCGGCGGTTTCGTTGAATATTTGCGTCAGGTTTTTTTGCATGGCGATTATATTACCATAATACATATAGCGGGTAAACGGTTAATTTCAGGCCGCGCGGCGGGGCAAAGTGGCTGGAATTGCGCGCTTTTCGGGCGGCGGGAAGAGGGTATCGAGCGTGATGGTCTTTTCCTTCTCGTGCAGCTGCCGCGCGATATCGACCCATACCGGCCCCGTCAGCATCTTGCCGAGGAAGACCCCCAATACGCGGTTCGCCATGTAGAACGCCTGCGGCGAGGTCGCGGGATCAAGCGCGATTTCGGCGAGCGTCAGCAGCGGGGCGGTATTCTGCCGCGAGATTTTGGGGATTTCGTTTTTCAGCGGGGCGAAGTCTTTCAGCAGCGCATCCACTTGCGCGCGGGTGGGTGTGTAGCGCAGGTGATATTCGTTCACTTTCTCCACCACCTGCGCGGGCGTCAGGTTCGCCGCCGCCAATTTATGACGGTCGCGCAAAACGGCGTCGATGGCGAAGCTGGTGACATAGGACTGGGCATCGTCATGGCTGTTGTTCATCGTATCGGTCGCGCGCTTGAACGGCGCGAATTCCAGCGGCGCGCTGTCGGCACCGTATTTCTGCAGGTGGCGGATGGTGGCGTAAACATCCGCCGCCACTTCGCGGCCTGAATTCGATATGCCGAACAGTTTGCTGAAAAAATTATCCAGCTTGCCCGCATGGCCGGCGGGGATTATCAAATGCCCGATTTCGTGGTTGAAGGCAAAAAGCCTGTCCATTTCATCGGTCAGCCCCGCGCCGTGCAACAACCCGAAGGGGCGGTCGAGCGTCATCGCCAGCATGTTGACGCCGCTGCCGTCGGCCAGCGCATGGGCGGAGCCGCGCTGCAGCTGTTCCGCCTTTTGGCGCTTGTCTTTTATCATCTTGCGGAATTTGCCCGACAGCGTGGCGCGGATGCGCGCCATGCGGGGGCCGATGCGGGTGTTTGTGTCGAGATCGACGAAAACGGTATTGCGCTTTAATTCCGGATGGTCGGAAACAATATCCCGCGCCGCCTTGTTGAAATCAAAGCGGGCACTCGGAACGGGTGCGGTTTCTGGCGTGGGCATAGATATAGAGTAGGTTATCATATATCTTATGTCAATCGGTCGTAAGCCGCTGTTATTGATAGGGTTTTAAAGCCGGTTTATACTGCGGTCAAAGAGGTAAAACATGCAGCTCATCGACCGCGACGGACGCCTGACGCCCGTCCTTAAAATCCTGACCGATTATCCGCGAGACGACCTTGCGCATGACGAGGTGCATCAGTCATTGGTGACGGCCTGCGTCACGCGCGGATTGTATCCGGCGAATATCGATGTAGGCTCGATTGCGTCGCTGGATACGATTGTGGCGGGGTTCAAGACCGCGCAGCTGGTGTTCAATTCCAAGCTTGGTTACGGGCATATTTTCCACACCAATTGCGCGCCGCGCAAAAACATCGTCAGCGTCAAAAGCGCAGGGGAGAAAATCGTGCTGGGCATGACGGCATCGGGCGTGGTGCTGCTGGCCGTTAATGCGGGCTATACGCTGGCGCCGTTTCATGACGCGGTGAAGGCGGGGGAGATGGTGTTTTTCCAGACCTCCGTGCCTGATTCCGGATCGCAATTCCGCAGCCGAGATTATTTCCCCGATGCGATGGCCGATCTGACGCTGCATCTGGCGACGCGCTTCGCATCGATGGGCGAGGAAAAAATCAGGCAGACATTGAAGGCGCGCGGATACCGCGAATTGCTGGAAGGGCTGTCGTATCTGGGCGAGCCCCTGAATATTTCCAGTTTCCCGCAGCTGCCCGAAGGCACGATTTACTACATCGACAATTTCGGCAACATGAAGCTGAACATGAAGCACGCCAAAATCGTGGCACAGTACAAGCCCGGCACGCCGCTGGTTGCCGCCATCGGTAACACGGTTTGCGATGTGGTGGTCGGCGATGTCGGCTTCAGCATGGGCGAGGGGGTGGTGGCGATCACGTCGGGATCATCGGGCTGGGCGTTGGGTGCAGGCGAAAAAGAAATGTTCGCCGAAATCTTCCTGCGCGGCGGCCGCGCCGACAGCCATTTCCCGGGGGCGACAACCGGCGACCAGCTGCTCGCCATGACGCGCGCCGATCTGGAGCGCGTCATCGAAACGCTGAAAGGGGCAAGCGGCGATGTCTCCGGCCGCCACGATCTCTACAACATCTCGGAGGCGCGCATCATGCACATGCTGGCGCGGGCAAGGCTGCTGAACGGGTTCGACAGTTCGGAATTGCAGAAGGCGTTCGCGGCGAATGATCTTGAGAAGCGGTTGATGGCGTAGTGAGATTGGAGCGATCATTAACATGGTAGCAGCAAGTGGGCATTACAAATTATTGCTGAGATTTTTTCATCCGACTATGGATATGCAAGATGTATCTAGATTGTTAAATCTGAAGCCCAATTACTATTGGAATGCAGGCGAACCAGCTAAAAGCCCGACTGGTAGAATACTGAATTTTAAGCGAAGAAATAGTTATTGGTCTTATGAAGTTGACGCCGAGGATACAGCCTTTTCCAAGTCTATAAAAGAACTGCTTGATTTAATCTTACCTCATAAGAGTTTTCTTGAAAAATTCGTTTCTGAAGGTGGGCGAGTTAACTTCTATTTGCAACTTTCCGGACTAGTAAACGTCGGAGATACTTTGAGCTTTAATCTACTTTCAAAAATGGCGGAACTCAAAATTGAGTTGGATGTAGAGGTGTTTCCTGATTGGGCTGTAATTGAAGCGCATAACAAAGATGACGAACAGTAACTTGAATCTCTAGATGGAACTTAATCCTGCCCTGCTATGTTAAGCATTAAATTTATCAAAAGGTAATCCAGATGCGTTATGTACTTCCGCTCACCGGCCTGTTGATGCTCGGCGTTGTTGCCGTTTCTGCGGCGGAGGAGCCGGTCGGATATGGCTACAACCCCGTGCTCCCTAAACCGGAAAAATCGTTGATACCGACCGTGAAGGTGGCCAAGGCGACGGGATGGCCGGCGGGTGGCAAGCCCACGGCTGCGGCAGGGCTGAAGGTCAATGCCTTCGCTGACAAACTCGATCATCCGCGCTGGATTTACACGCTGCCTAACGGCGATGTGCTGGTGGCCGAAACAAATGCGCCGCCCAAGCCGGATGAGGGCGGCGGCATCAGGGGCTTCTTCACGAAAAAGGTGATGAAGAAAGCGGGGGCGGCGACCAAGAGCGCAAACCGCATCACGCTGCTGCGTGATACCGATGGCGACGGCGTTGCCGACCTGCGCACGGCATTCCTTGAGAACCTCAATTCCCCCTTCGGCATGGTGCTGGCGGGGAATGTTTTTTATGTGGCGAATGCCGATGCAGTCGTGAAATTCCCCTATGCGGCGGGTGAGACAGAAATCAAGGATGCGGCGGTCAAGGTGGCCGACCTGCCGGCCGGCATCAACCATCACTGGACGAAAAACCTTGTCGCTTCGGCGGATGGCAAGACGCTGTATGCCTCGGTCGGGTCGAACAGCAATGTCGGAGAAAACGGCATGGAGAATGAAGTCAACCGCGCGGCAATTTTGAAGATCGATGCCGCAACTGGGGCGACGGAAGTTTTCGCCAGCGGGCTTCGCAACCCTGTCGGCATGGACTGGCAGCCCGGCACGGAAACGCTATGGACGGCGGTGAACGAACGCGATGAGCTTGGCGACGATCTTGTGCCCGATTACATGACATCGGTGAAGCAGGGCGCGTTTTACGGCTGGCCCTACAGCTATTAC
>JADYYV010000370.1 GCA_020853455.1 Alphaproteobacteria bacterium
CCCCCAATCTCGCCGGGGTTACAGGCTTTAGTCTTTTTCGCCCGTAAACGTCACGGTCACGCCGCGCTTCTTGAAATAGGACTGCATCATCTTGCGGCCCTGACGGTTGTTTTGTGCAAGGCGGGCGGGTTCGACCGCGACTTCTTTTTTGCCTTCGGCTTTCAGCGCCGCTTTCAGGCCGTCGATATGCTGGTCGATATCCAGGTTGTCCTGCTTCAGCGATTCATAAACGGCTTCGAGGGCCTGTGCGACGGTAAGGGCGGTCATGTTTTTGTCTCCGGTTTAAATGCGCGCCGATTATGGTGGAAGCGCGGGATTTTTTCCAGTCCAATCTATCTAATTGATAAATAATATTAATCCGCCCTGTACCCTTTTTGAACGGGATGCGCTAGGATGGCGAAACTAAAGGGCAAAGGGGCAGCATCATGGCGTCATCCGGTAAAATCGTGATCTCGGTCGATGGTCCTGCCGCCTCCGGCAAGGGCACGCTCGCGAAAGCGCTCGCCGCGAAACTGGGTTTTGCCTATCTCGATACCGGCGCGCTGTACCGCGCGGTTGCGCTGGCCACGATTGAAAGCGGCGGCGATCCCGCCAATTTCGACGATGTAAAAAAGGTGATCGATAACGTGACGCATCACGTCACGCCCGAAACGCTGGTCAACCCGAAACTCCGCACGCCCGAAGTCGCCGCCGGTGCCGCCAAGGTCGCGGCCTATCCCGATGTGCGCCATGCCGTGCGCGATTATCAGGTCGAATTCGCCAAAAACCCGCCGAACGGCGCGCCCGGCGCTGTGCTGGACGGGCGCGATATCGGCACGGTCGTCTGCCCCGATGCGGATGTGAAATTATACGTGACGGCATCGCCCGAAGAACGCGCCCGCCGCCGGTTCGAGGAACTGAAGGCCAAAGAACCCTCGACCACCTATGAAACGGTTTTGAACGATGTCAATGCGCGCGACCATGCGGATACGCACCGCACGATTTCGCCGCTGAAACCGGCGGATGACGCGCATATCCTCGATACCACGACGCTGGATCGCGCGCAGGCGCTGGATGCGGCGGTCAGGCTGTTCCACGCGAAATTCCCGCCCGAGGCCGACCGCCCCGCAAAAACCAAATCTCCCAGACTTTAATTTTACCCGGCTTTAATTTGTGCCGGCTTTAGTTCATCGACACGTGATTTGCCGACACTTTCGTCCATGCCGGCGGGTCGCTGGCGGGAAATGAATCCATCGACGCCAGATCGACCATATCATCGGCATCTTTTTCAAGGTCGGAGGATTCGCCGCCGCAGACGCGTTCGGCACAGTCCTGATGAAGCCGTTTATGAACCACGAAACCGATCGTCGATGCGGCCAGCGTAAAAATAATGAAATCGCGCAGCATGGGCGCCTCCCTTAAAACTGTTTGATCACAAACGCCCGGGGGATGATTCAGGTTTCATCGCGATTTTTCGTCAGTTTTTCTGAGGGTTATGCCAGATATGCAGCACCGCATAGCTGCGCCACGGCCGCCATTTTTCCGACATTTTATCGGCTTCCTTCGCCGATACGCCGCCCAGATTGTTGAGAACGCCGATATCCCCCGTCGGGAACGCATCCGGCCAGCGCAGCGCGCGCATGGCGATATAATGCGCGGTCCACGGCCCAATTCCGGGAATATCGTCCAGCTGCCGGATCGCCGCATCCGGGTTTACGCCGGGTTCCAGCACCAATGCGCCCGACGCGAAACCCGCCGCCAGCGCAAGGATGCTGCGCGCCCGCGCGCCGTTGATGCCAAGCCGTGCTATATCGCCTTCATCCAGTTTCGCAATCGCGGCGGGCAGGGGCGAAAGATGCGTGAGTTCGGGGAAGGGTGTTTTGAATTTTTCGCCAAAACCTTCGATAAACCGCCCGCCCAGCGTGGTTGCGGCCTTGACCGTCACCTGCTGCCCCAATATCGCGCGTACTGTTAATTCAAACACATCGAACGCGCCCGGCACGCGCTGGCCGGGATTGCGCTTCACCATTCTGCCAATCGTTTTATCATGCGCAAAATACGCCGCGATCACATCCGGCCGCGCGCCAAGGTCGAACAGGTTGCGCAAGCGGCCCAGCAGAACGGGCAGCACCGGCAGCAACGTATGCGATAATTCCACGGTCAGCGCCGATTTTTCCGGCGCATGGCCGACGCGCACCCAGCCCTTGTATTTGCCAAGGCGCACGGTGCGCAGGTAATGGCCGTCCACCACCGCCTCCGCCCCCTTCAGCGCGCGGGCGCCAAGGAAAGCCAGTATCCCGTCCCAGTCATAGGGCGCACGGTAAGACAGCAGCAGCGTCGATGAATCTCCCGCAACAATGCCGTCATCCTTTATCTGCTGGCGCAGCCGCGACGGCGGCATCCGGTAACGCTTCAGGAACGCGTCATTGAACCGGCGCAGGCTGCCACAGCCGCTGGCATAGGCGATTTCCGTGACGGGCAGGGCTGTTTCGGTCAGCAATTGTTTCGCCAGCAGCAACCGGCGCGACTGGATCAGCTGGGTGGGGGATACGCCCATTTCGGCGCGGATGATGCGGCGGATCTGCCGCGTGCTGAGGTCGAATTGCGCGGCGATATCGTCGAGCCCCATATCCTCCTCCAGCCGCGCCGAAATCTGCTGCGCGATGCGCGCGCCGTCATCGACAGGCGCGTATCCCGGGGCAAGCTCGGGCCGGCAGCGCAGGCAGGGGCGGAACCCGCCTGTCTCGGCGCTCTGGGCATTGGCGAAAAAGCGGCAATTGGCGGGCTTCGGCGTTTTCGCCGTGCAGACGGGGCGGCAATAGATGCCGGTCGATGTCACGCCCACAAAAAACACCCCGTCGAAACGGGCGTCGCGGGCGGCAAAGGCGCTGTAATAATCCGGTGGCATATCCATGGACAGACGATATAGTACTCCCCATGCCCCCTTCCAGCCATTTCCGGACACGGGAGCAGAAGCCTGACCCTCTGATTTTATTGTCGATTTTGGCGGTTCATAAAATCAGGGAAGGGTTTTCAGGTTTCATACGTTATATAAGCGTGCTTATTTTTTCGAAAGGCGGAACAAAAATATGAAAAAAATGACTCTTCTGACCTCGGCGCTGGCGCTGACCCTTTTTGCCGCATCTCCGGCCGCGCAGGCGCGCGTCATGGCCGATCCCGATCAGGCTGCCGAAGCCGCCGCCGATCCGGCTGCGAATGCCGCCCCCGCGCTCAGCAAGTCAGAACAACGCCAGCAAGAACGCCAGAACCGCCAGCAGGAACGCCAGGCGACGCAGGAACAGCAAGAGGCCGAAGCGCAGAGCCGCGCCCAGCAGCAGCGCGCAGAACGCGAAGCCCGCCAGCAACAGCAGCAGCAACAGGCGCAGGAAGCGCAGGCGCAGCGCGAAGCGGAACGCGCCCAGCGCCAGCAGCAGGCGCAGTCCGAGGAAAACGACCGCAAGGCACAACGTCAGGCAGAAGAAGAGCAGCGTAACAGCGAGCGCGCACAGCGCCAGCAGCAGCGCGAGGCCGAACAGGCGGAGGCCGCCGAAAATGCGCGCCGCAACGCGGAGGCGGCGCAATCGGAACGCGACGCCCGCCAGCAGCAGCGCGAAGCCGAACAGGCGCAGGTACGCGCGGAAAAACAGGCGCGCGAAGACCAGCGCAAGGCGAGCGCCGACGAAGCCCGCGCCACCCGCGCCGCAGCGCAGGCCGAACAGGCTGAAAAAAACCGCGCCGCCGCAGTCGCAGCCGAACAGGAAGCCGCGCTGCGCCGTGAATCGCGCGACCAGAAACG
>JADYYV010000371.1 GCA_020853455.1 Alphaproteobacteria bacterium
AGCGAGATATGCGTGTGGTCCGGCTCGCCCGTGCGCGCCGGTTTTTCCACGCCGTTTTTCAGGCCTTCATACAGCGCGTCGAAATAGATGCGGAACTGCTGTTCGGTCACGGGCACGTCGTCGTGTTCCTTGTTCCTCATGCGCGACGGGTCGAGCGCGACCGGCTTCATGCCGTAATCCCTGAAGACGCTGTCCGTATAGGCCAAAGCACCATCGAGACCAGATGCCCACCAGAGGGCGGCATAAAAAAGCTGGTCGTTGCGGAACGTCATTTTATCTCCGGATGAAAAAAAATATGGAAATTAGTATTAGCCGATACGCCTCCGGCAAGTCAAACCGAAATAATTACCAAATAATATCAATTGCTTAATTATTGACGCCGTCATGCGCAGGACATTAAGAATTCGCACGTTATATTATTAAGGCGTAAGCGAACCCCGCTTGGCACGTTTAATGAATACAGACGTTTGCCTGCACCCGTCCGGGTGCGCGTGGCTTTTCAGAATGACCGGAGACAGAGACGACATGGCACAGAAAAAACCGTCGATCCGCAAACCTGTAAAGGTCGTTGTCATGCTGGCCGTGCTGTGCGCGCTCTCCTTCGGCGGGTACAGGTACTGGCAGCAGCGCAGCGCCAGAGAAGAAGCGGCGGCGCGTATGACTGTCGTCACCATCGCGCGCGGCGATATCGAGGAAGTCGTGACCGCGCAGGGCAAGCTGGAGCCCAAGGAATTCGTCGATGTCGGCGTTCAGGTATCGGGGCAGATCGAAAAGATCAATGTGGAACTGGGCGACGTCGTCAAGAAAGACGCGCTGATCGCCGAAATCGACCCCAAGCTTTACGAAGCGAAGGTGGAGGCCGACGAGGCGCGCATCAAGACCCTGCAGGCGCAGATCGCCCAGCAGGACGCGCAGGTGACGCTTGTATCGCTGCAATTCGACCGCACCAAGAAACTGGTGGAAACAAAAGCCGTCAGCCAGGACGCGTATGAGAGCGCGGAAGCCGCGATGATTATTGCCAAGGCGCAGCGCGACGCGCTGGACGCGCAGCTGCAGGAAGCGCAATCTGCGCTGGACGGCGACAAGGCGAATTTGGGCTACACGAAAATCTATGCCCCGATGGAGGGGACGGTCGTGATCGCCGACACGAAAGAGGGCCAGACGCTGAACGCGACGCAATCCGCGCCGCGCGTGGTGCAGCTGGCGAACCTCGACATCATGACGGTGCGCGCGCAAGTCGCCGAAGCGGATGTGATGCGCCTCAAGGAAGGCGGCGAGGTTTACTTTACGACGCTGGGCGCGCAGGGGCGCAAATGGCAGGCGAAAGTCCGCCAGATATTGCCGACGCCCGATGTGGTAAACGAGGTCGTGCTTTATAACGTGCTGGTCGATGTGGAAAACAAGGACCGCCAGCTGATGAGCGGCATGAGCACGCAGATGTTCTTTGTCATGGGCCGCGCGGCCAATGTGCCGCTGGTGCCGATTGCCGCATTGGGCAAGCGCGCGCCGCGCGAAGACAGCGATGCGGGCGTGGCATATCGCGTGCGCCTGCCGGGCGGCAAGGACGCCGAAAAAATCATCCATGTCGGGTTGATGGACCGGTCGATGGCGGAGGTGAAAGAGGGATTGTCCGAAGGCGACAAGGTGACGATGGAAGCGACCGCGGGCGGCGACCCTGCGGCGGGCGTGCCGCGCCGTATGCGCAACATGAGCGGCAGGTTATGACCCCGCTCCTCGAAATCAAAGACATCAAGCGGCATTACGAGAGCGGCGACACGGTCGTCAAGGCGCTTGACGGCGTGACGCTGACGATCGGGCAGGGCGAATTCGTGGCGGTGATGGGGCAGTCGGGATCCGGTAAATCGACGCTCATGAATATCCTCGGCTGCCTCGACAGCCCGACCGAAGGGGAATACATCCTCCGCGGCGAACAGGCCGCGTTGCTGGAGCCGGACGAGCTGGCGAATTTGCGCCGCAAGACATTCGGTTTCGTGTTCCAGCGTTATAACCTGCTCAAAACCGCAACCGCGCAGGAAAACGTGGAAATCCCCGGCGTCTATGACGGCATGACCAAGGGGGAGCGGCTGGAGCGGTCGGAGATTTTGCTGTCGCAGCTGGGCATGGGCAACCGCCTCGACCACCGCCCAGGCGAATTATCGGGCGGGCAGCAGCAGCGTGTGGCGATTGCGCGCGCATTAATGAACGACCCGCCTGTGATACTGGCAGATGAGCCCACCGGCGCACTGGACAGCCAGAGCGGGCACGAGGTGATGGAGCTTTTGAAAAAGCTTCACGCCGAAGGCCGTACGATCATCCTGATTACCCACGACGAAAAAGTCGCGCAGAACGCGCACCGCATCATCCGCATCCATGACGGCAGGATCGCGAGCGATACCGGGCCGGTTGACCGCGCCGCCGCCGCGCCTGCGCCGTTCCGCCAGTCCCGCAAGCCCGGGCTGCTGACAGAAATGGGCGAGTCGTTCAAGACGGCTTTCCGCGCGCTGCGCGCGAATGTGTTCCGCACCATGCTGACGCTGCTGGGCATCATTATCGGCGTCGCCGCCGTCGTGACCATGATGGCGATCGGCGACGGCAGCAAGCAAAAGGTTTTGAACCAGATCAATTCGATGGGCACCAACGTCATCCTTGTGTCGCCCGGCATGGCGGGCTTCCGCGGCGGCGGCGATATCGTGACGCTGACACCGGACGACGCGGCCGCCATCGAAGACCTGCCGAATGTCGAAGCCGTGACA
>JADYYV010000372.1 GCA_020853455.1 Alphaproteobacteria bacterium
GTGAAGGGGTCATACACATCGCCGTCCATATTGGCGGACATCGCATTGATGGTGAAATCGCGGCGCGACGCGTCTTTTTCCCAGTCATCGGTGAACTGCACCTGCGCATGGCGGCCGAAGGGGTTCACATCGATGCGCAGCGTGGTGATTTCAAACGCCTTGCCGTCGACAATCGCCGTCACCGTGCCATGCTGCAACCCCGTGGGGATGTAGCGGATTTTGGCGGCCTGCAGATGGTCGATCACCTGTTCGGGGCGCAGCGGCGTTGCGATATCGATATCGATCACGGGGCGGTTGACCAGCGCATTGCGCACGCAGCCGCCCACAAACCGCGCCTCCACCCCTGTTGCCTGCAATGCGTCCATCACGGCGACCGTTTCCGGTGCGATCATCCACGATTTGCGCGCGATTTTGCCGTTATAGATGGTCATGCGTTTTTACTGGCCACCGGGTTTGGAGGTTGTTGTGCCGTTTTTGCGGGTATCGGATTTGGGCTGGACCGTATCATTAGCCGGCGGAACAGGCTTGTTCACCACATCTGCAAAATTGCGCAGCATGCCGGCGGTGGCGCCCCAGATATGCACATCGTCCCACATCATGCCGTAAAAACGCCGCTCGCCGCCCTCGAAGGTCAGGCTTTCTTCCTTCAGGTCCTGAAAGATGCTTTCCACCGGCACTTCGAAAATGCGCGCGACTTCGTCGGGGCTGGGCAGCCATGTCTGGTCTTTTTCCAGCACCGCCACGACGGGCGTGACGCGGAAACCGGTGCGGGTCACGTATTCGTCCAGTTGGCCAATCACGCGGGCATTGGCGGGCACAAGGCCGATTTCTTCCTGCGCTTCGCGCAGCGCCGTTTCGTTCGCGTCCTTGTCCTGCGCCTCCACCCCGCCGCCCGGGAAGCTGACCTGCCCCGCATGGGCGTTCAGCGTATGGGTGCGTTCGGTGAACAAAATCGTGACGCCTTCAGGACGGTCGATCAGCAAAATCAGCACAGACGCGTCGCGTGTGGGCGGATGCATGACCATGCCGGGGTTCAGCGCGCCGTCGCCGCTGCCGGCGCCGGGTGTATAGGCTTTCAGATGTGTTTCGATGTCTTTCAGCGTGATCATTTATCCGTCAACCTACCCGCCCTATCGTGTAAAATTCATTCCGGCTCCAGACACCCAAACTTTCGGCATCCGCGTCATCCGGGACGGCCAGCGCCGCCAGTTCGTAATATACCGCGCGGCTTATCCGCGCCTCCATGCCGCCCCGCACCATCACATAAGGCGACGGTTCTTGCGTATTCGCGTCATGCGCGACACGGATCGGGTGCAAGGGCCCTGCATCCACCCATTCATCGAGGTTGGTGCGGAAAGAAAGTTTCTGGTCCCTGCCCGCCGACTCTACCCGAAGCTCTATGGCGGTAAAAGGAACATCCTCCACCGCGATCACGCCGCGTTCATAGGGCGTGACCAGCCAATAACGGCCGTCTGCGTCCTTTTGTAGCACGGTTGCGAATAATTTTACAAGATTATGTCTATTAATCGGTGTGCCGTTATAAAGCCATGTCCCGTTTTTCAGGATTTTGATGTCGTATTGTTCGGGCGGCGCGTCTTCGGGCTTTTTCATCATTTTTCAATACCTTGCCCGTATTATAGGACTCTGGCGGAGTGAAAGCCAGATGGGGGATAAGGGCTGTGGCGATTTTCCTGAGCGCAGGCGACGAGATCGAGATGTTTTATAACGGCCCGATGCGGTCGGGCATCGTGCTGGATTCACAGGCGTTGCTGAATGCCGGCTACCGCGAATTCCAGCGCAAACTTTCCGCAACGCTCGATGATCTTTACCTTGGGCGCTGGGAATGCCCGGGGTTCCATGCGCGGGTCAGCCATCTTGCCTTCGACGTCGATAATTTCCAGGGCGAGACCATCATCCCCCGCTACCTGATCGCAAGGTCGTTCGAGGATGACGATCTTGAGGAAATTCTGGCGGAGTTCCATCTGCCCGCCGAAGTAATGCCGCTGGAGGCCGGCGCGAAACAGGCGCCCGCCGGCAGCTTCATCATCGAGAAGCTGGCGATATTTTTATACGATTACGGCTACGCGTCGTGCCAGATCCGCGGGCGGATCGTGGCGGGCAAGGACCTGACGCTGGCGCAGTACCGCAAGCTGGCCGAAACGCTCAGCACCTCGCTGCCCGATTTCACGGAGCTGTTCCACAGCACGGTCACGAAAGTCGCCAAGACTTTGCCGCCCGAATATGTATTGCTGAATTACCACAACGCCCCCGGCGAAGACGACGAGACATGGCAGGGCACGACGCTGCGCCAGCGCATCGGCCAGCTGTTCTGGGTGCATCGTATCTTTTCGATCCCCTGCGCGACGCCGGAGGAATTTGCGCAAAAGCGCGAGGAATGTAAAAAGCTCGCCTATGGCGGCCGCAATGCGGAGGTAAAGGACGGATCGGTGCGCCCCGACATCGCCTTCTATCCGGGCTTCGGCAATTCCTGCGTCGTGTACCTGAAGGACGCGGTGCATGAGGGCGATATCGCAAAACTGCGCAGCGTGGTGCGCGCGAAGAATGTTTTTTACGCGGCATTGCAGGACATGGACCGCGACCTGTTTTATCTGGGCAACGAGGCGGCGCTGCGCCGCGCGACCACAGCGCAGGCGCTGGAGCAGGAAATGGCGCATATGGACGACGCGCTGGCGCGCACGGGATTTTTAAAATCGGTCTATGACGACTACGACAACCAGCTGGACCCGCAATCGATTGTTTTATGGGACATGCTGCGCATCACCTGGATCATGGGCGACGTGTTCCGCGCGCTCGACCAGAAAGCCGCGCGTATGGAAAAAACCTGCGACCGCGTGGCGCACCGGCTGGCCGCGCTGCAATCGCGGCGCATGACCAACCTGATCGCGGTGGTGGCGGGGGCGTCGCTGCTGACGCTGGGCGCGGCGCTGGCGGGCGGGCTGCCGTCTTTCCACGACGGCGTCGCCGGAATTCCCGAAGCCATTGTGCTTGCATTCGCGCTTGGTGCTGCTACCCTGTTAACTGTCCGGTACTTCAAAACAAAGTGAGACATTCATCATGACGACCAACAACGTGACCAACGCCCAGCCCTCCACCAATGAAGCGATTTCTTCGGATCTTGAACGCAAGGTCGCGACGCTGGCAAAGCAGTTGAAGGACGCGAAGGAAAACGTCCACAAGGTGATTATCGGTCAGGAAAACGTCGTGTCGCTCTGCATGGCGGCGATCCTTTCGGGCGGTCACTTCCTCATCATGGGTCTGCCGGGCCTTGGCAAGACGAAACTGGTCGATACGCTCGGCACCGTCCTTGGCCTTGATTCCAAGCTCGTGCAATGTACGCCCGACCTGATGCCGGCGGATATTCTGGGTTCGGAAATTCTTTCCGGCACGGATGCCGAAAAATCGTTCAAGTTTATCCGCGGCCCTATTTTCTGCCAGCTGCTGATGGCGGATGAAATCAACCGCGCCAGCCCGCGCACGCAATCGGCGCTGCTGCAGGCGATGCAGGAATATCAGGTA
>JADYYV010000373.1 GCA_020853455.1 Alphaproteobacteria bacterium
CAACTCGACATGCCCGCCATGCGCGGCAAGGAAAACCGGACTATTGCGCGCAGACGGGTTGAGTTCCGCGCCGTCGGCCACCAGCTGCTGCACAAGCGCGAGGTTTCCCGTTTTGCAGGCTTCCGCCAGTTTTTCGTTCTGCTGCACTGTCGCCATTATGCAGGCCCGCCCGGCAGGCGCGCGATGCGGGGCTTTTCATCCGGGAAAATGTCTTTTTCCGTCAGTGTGCCGCCGCGCTTGGCATGTTCTGCGAGTGCTTTTTTGAGCATCGTCCGGTTGTCCATATCCGCCATGTTCTGGCGCGTCATGGTTTCAACCGGGCCGTCATCGCCTTTGCGCACCAGTGTCAGACGCTCCAGCGAGACGAAATTGAAAACATCCTCCAGCGTATGGTCGCCGGCGCGCTGTTTGAAGACGACCACATTGGCGTATTCCTGCGATGCGCGGCGATCCGCCTCTTCCTGCGCGCGGCGCAGGACTTCATCGCGGGCGCGTTGCCGCGCTTCGCGTTCGGCTGCCAGTTTCGCGGCGTGCCTGCTTAACCGCGCGGCCATTTCCTTCATTTTATAATTTACAGCATTGTCGAGCGGCGTCCGGCCCGAGCCGTCCTTGAGGGTGATCGACGCGCCTTTTTCCAGCAGCAGATCGACGATTTCGCCGCGGTTGCTGACAATCGCGTTCACCAGCGGCGACCAGCCCAGCGAATTGGTTGCGTCAATTTTCGCGCCGCGTTCCAGCAGCAGGCGCACGCAATGGATATGTCCCTGGTCGGCAGCCCAGCCCAGCGCCGTGTTGCCCCAGAAGCCGCCCGCACTGTTGATGTCCGCCCCGGCATCGAGCAGGCGCGTGATCTCGGCGGCATCGCCGCGCTTGGCGGCCTTCCGCAGTTTTTTGTCGCGCTGTTCGGGCGTATCAGGCCCGCCGAAACCAAACATCGTGAATCGTATCCTATGGGAACTATTATTTGACATAGAAGTAGCATGTACACACCAGCGCCTACAATAGTTTACCGTTCCATGATTATGGATAATAATGGCAAACTTTTGCCTGTTTGCAGCATCTTGCCGCTGCATTAACGTGAAGGATGAAAATTTCTTTGAAGGAGACTTTGCCATGAAACGCCTGCTTCTCGCCCTCGCCCTGTTGATGGCTGCCGCCACGCCCGCCGCCGCCAAGGTCGTGACCAAGGAAGTGCCGTACAAGGATGGCAACGTCTCGCTGACCGGCTATTACGCCTATGACGATTCCACCGCGCGCCCGCGCCCCGGCGTGATCGTGATCCATGAATGGTGGGGACATAACGCCTATGCACGCCGCCGCGCCGAGCAATTGGCGGAGCTGGGCTATGCGGCTTTCGCGGTCGATATGTACGGCACTCATAAAATGGCCGGCAATCCCGAAGAAGCGCAGAAACTTTCCAAGCCCTTCTATGATAACCGCAGCCTGATGGACAGCCGCGCGATGGCGGGACTGAACAAGCTGAAAACGATGCCGAATGTCGATGGTTCGCGCATGGCGGCGGTGGGCTATTGCTTCGGCGGCACGGTCGCCCTTGAAATGGCGCGTCATGGCGAAGACCTGCGCGGGGTCGTCAGCCTGCATGGCGGACTTTCGACGCCGGAGCGTGCGGAACCCGGCCGCGTGAAGGCGCAAGTGCTGGTGCTGAACGGCGGGTCCGACAAGATGGTCACGGAAAAGGAACGCAGCAATTTTGTCGCAGAAATGAAGGCCGCCGGCGTGAACTTCAAGAACATCACCTATCCCGACGCCCTGCACGCCTTTTCAAACCCGAAAGCCACTGAAATCGGCAAGAGATTCAACATCCCCGTCGCGTATAACGAAAACGCCGACCTGAAATCGTTTGAAGAAGAAAAGAACTTCCTTGCCCGCGTGTTCAAGCCCCGCGCGGAAGAACCCGCCGAGGCGCCCCGGTAACTACGCTGCCTTGATGTCGCGCAGGAAACTTCCGACCTGACCGCGCAGGCTTTCGGACTGGCGGGACAGGTCGGATGCCGCTGCGATCATCTGGCTGACGGCGGAACTGGCGCCGGTCGAGGCAAGCTTTACGTCCGTCGCATGTGTCGATACGTCCTGCGTTATTTCGGCAGCCTGCTGCACGTTGCGCGCGATTTCCTGTGTCGCCGCGCCCTGCGCCACCACGGCGTTCGCGATGGTCGCCGAAATCTTGTTCATTTCATTGATCGTTTCGGATATCTGCTGCAGCACGCCGACGGTATCGGACGCCGCCTGCTGGATAAAACTCACCTGTTCCTCGATCTGGCGCGTCGCCAGGGTGGTTTGACCGGCAAGATTTTTCACCTCCGCTGCCACGACCGAAAAACCCTTGCCTTGTTCGCCCGCGCGCGCAGCCTCGATGGTCGCGTTCAGCGCCAGCAGGTTGATCTGCGCCGTGATTTCGTTGATGACGTCGACGACACCGCCGATTTTTTCGGCGGCCTCGTTCAATGATTCGGCGGTCTCGTTCGCGCGTTCTGCTTCGCCCACCGCGGACGTCATGATTTTCTCCCCGTTCTCCACCTGCTCGGCGATGCCGCGGATGGACGCGGAAAGCTCTGTCGTGGCGGCGGCGACGGTCTGCACGTTTTGCGACGCGCCCGCGATGCCCATGACCAGCTTGCCCAGTTTATCGGCGCTGTCCTGCGCGCGTTTCATGACATCGCGGGATGTCGCGTCCATTTCGGTCGCGGCCGAAGCGACGGTGTCGGCCACGCTTTTCACCTTGGCCTCGAAATTATCGGCAAGACCGAACATGGCGCCGCGTCTTTCGTCTTCGCTATGCTTCTTGAGCGCTGCGGCATCTGCCTCCAGCCTGCGCTTTTCCTCGACATTGCGGCGGAAGATGGCCAGCGCCGCCGCGATATGGCCGATTTCGTCGGTACGCGTCGTGAAGGGCACCTCGCCGTCAAGACGGCCCGCCGAAATATCCTTCATAAGCGCGATCAGTTTTTCCTGCGGCTCGAATATCTGGCGGCGGGCGAACAACGGCACCATCAAAGCCACAAGCACAACGGCAAATGCGATCGTGAAATGACGCGTCAGCGCCGTATTTGCCGTTGTGCTCGCGGTTTCCGCAAGCGCACCGATATAGGCCTCGAGATTTGCTGAAATGGCTTCGTTTTTCTCGCGCAGCGCCTCGAACAGCTGATGGAACTGCCGGGTTTCCTGCGCGCCAGACGGCTGGCGTGCGATATTCGCGGCAACGCGGTTATAATCGATCGCCAGCAGGCCGATATCGCGCAGGCCGCGGCGGATATCGTCGGGCGGGTTTAAGGCCAGCGCATGTTCTATATCCGCGCTGAATTCCGCGCTGTCACGCTGAAGCTGCGCGCGCGCTTCCTTCAGCAGCGTATTGTTGCCGGTACTGCGCGCATAGAGCGCTTTCATGACCTGCGACTGCACGGCATCATGCATCATGTCGGCATGCATATGCGCGCGGACGATGGCGGCGGCGCGCCCCTCGGCATGGGCGTCGGCGACCAGATCACGGGTCATGATGAAATCATGGATAGCGGCCAGCAGGATCACGGTAACGACAGCCGCGCTGAGCCAGGTGAATTTAGCCTTGAGCATCATGATAAAAGGCCCTCCCAATAACCTAGGAGTGTACCTTAAATCCGTTAACAACTAAAGATTGCGACCCGCGCGTTGCACACCATCGTATGCAACGCGCGGATATCGGCTTATTTTTTCTTCAAAAGATCGCGGATTTCTTCCAAAAGCACTTCGGAACGCGCCGGTGCGGGCGGTGCGGCGGGCGTCGCTTCTTCTTTCGCCTTCAGTTTGTTGAGGGGTTTCACGACAAAGAAGAAGATCGCAAACGCAACCAGCAGGAACTGGAACAACGTGTTGCCGAACATGCCGATATTCCAGGTGCTGACGCCGGCAGCCTTGGCAGCAGCGATAGTGGGGAAGGTCTGGTCGGTTGTGCTGAGCGTTATAAAGAAATTGCTGAAATCGACTTTGCCGAGAATCAGGCCGAGCGGCGGCATGATGATATCCTCGACCAGCGATGTGACGATTTTGCTGAAAGAAGCACCGATAATGACGCCCACCGCCAGATCAACGACGTTGCCGCGCATGATGAATTTCTTGAATTCCTGAAGCATTTCCATGGTCTTTTTCCTTTACTGCCTTATGAGATATGGCTTTCTATTATTTTTTAACGGCTGAATCAACTAATTACTTGATATTGCGTCATTAATGACTCGGTTTATTTTCCGGAAAGTGTTTGCATAAGCCAAAACCGGGTGCTATAGTCCCCACGATATTAACCAATTCAAGGATGGAACATCGATGGCCGACAGCCTTCCGTCGAATGCAGATTTCAAGCTGCCCGAGGACCTCCAGACATTGTCGCAGATGCGCGACCAGCTGAGCGATTACCTCAACACCCTTGAGCGCAACACGGATTCAGTCAATGCCTGGCTGCACAAGCACCAGAACAGCGTCATCGTCGGCCACCACCAGCTCAACCGCTCCGTTTCCCTGAAAAATGAAAAAGACGCGCTGCAGGCGCTGAAGGACCTTGGCGAAACTGCCGGATTCGTTCTGTCGATGCAGGATTTTAAAGGACAGGCGGAAGCCGCCTTCGGCGCGGACAGCGCCGTCGTGAAGGAAATTGCGAAGCATGCATTGGGCGTGCCGAAAGCCATTCTGGAAGATCTGCCCGAAATCAAGCTGCCCGACCAGAACGCCCCCGCGGCCTACATCCCGCCCCTGCCCCAGCCGGAACTGCCCGAGGCGGAGCCCGAGAAAAAGCGCAGCATGTGGAACCCCGCGACATGGTTCGGCAAGGCCGAGCGCGAGGAAGAAGAAGCACGCAAGAACGCCGAAGCCGAAGCGCAGCGCAAGATCGACGAAATCAAGCGCCACTGGCGCCTTGTCCGCAGCGAGCTGATCGGCCTGCAGAGCGACCGTCATTATTACGTCGATAGTTTCATGGACTGGGTCGGCGAAACGCTCGCCCCGCAAAAAGCGGACGATTCCGAAGCCAAGAAGCTGATGGAAAAATACCAGAACCCGCAATTCGTCATCGACCTCGCTGTCCGCGACTACGCGGAGGTGATGGAAGTGAAAGTCGGCATGGTGAAGGATCGCGCGCTTCTGTATTCCAAGACCGCCGCCCTGATCGACGAGCAGCGCATCGGCGAATTCGCAGCCATGCTCCCCGCGCTGTTCCCCAAATCCGAAACATCGGAATCCAAACAGCTCAAAGAACTGCTGCTGCAGGATTACAAGGTCGTGAGCTTCGCCGAGATGGCGCTCGACCGCGTCGCCAAGCGCGACGACCAGTTGCTGCTGCTGAAAACCGCATTGGCTTACGAACCAGAATTCAAGCTGGCGGGCGCTGCCGTCAAAACGCAGGTATTCGAGCGCATCCTGAAGGAAACCACCGCCGCGCAAGACCCGCTGGATGCATCCGCACTCAGCCTGACGTTGAAAAAACTGGGCATCGGCAACGATAACGGCGCTGCCGTCATCGACCTGAAGGGACCCGGCAAGACGGTGTTCGAACGCCTTGCGACCCGCTTCAACACAACGCTGAACAAGATGCAGAACGCCGTCGGCCATGTGCTGACCGGTCTTGGCAACGCAAACGGCGCGACCGAAAAACTGGTGACCGGCTTTGTGGCTGCCGTGCGTGAAGAAGCGCCGCTGGAATTGGGCGCGGTCTTGTCGCGTCTTGACGGCGGCGCAGGTTCGCTCGCCTTCAAAGGGCTGTGGAACCTCACCTATCCCGGCGTCTCCCTGATGGGTGAAATCACCAAGGCCTCGAAAACGACGGCGGAGTTGTCGGCGCTGACCGAGCTGGCGCTGCGCGCGGGCCTGACCGACGAATTCAAGGTCGGCACCAACGCGGTGCAGGGCGACGCGAAAAACGTCCTGAAATTCATCAATGAAAAAATCATGCCCGAGCATGAGGATTTCAACCTGTCCGTGATGCGCAAGCTGATCGGTACGTCGTTCACGAATGCCGGCCTTGACCAGCTGCGCCGCGAGCTGACACGTTCCGGCGGCTGGCTGGAACAGATCGCATCATCGCCGCTGAACGCAGAAGGCAAGCTCAGCTGGACCGCAGCGCTTTTGGAACCGTGGCCTTCCGGCATCGTCAAATCCAACATCCTGGCCGAAGCCGCGCAAACGGCGAAGAGCCCCGATGCCAAAAACGCGCTCCTGTCGCTGGAATCGAACCTTGCGGGCAGCAATGTGCGCCTTGATGACGGCCGCATCCTGACGAACCTCGAGCGACTGGCGAACGTCTGGTACGACGAGGAATCTAAAGTGATGCGCCTGACCGTGAACGGCACCGGCCACACCATGCTGGACGACGTATCGCCCCAGATGGCCAAGGAAGTGCTGACGCATATCCAGCGCAAGGCCCCCTTCCTGCAGCCGGAATATGACGGCCTGTACAACCCGTCAAACTTCGACCGCCTTGTGACCACCCCGCAAAAAACCGCGATCTACTGGGGCAACCATGCCGCCATGCTGAACGTGCCGGATGAAACGATCGCGACGCTGCACAAGCATCCCGATTTCCTGCACGTGACCAACAGCGGCAACGGGCAGACGCACAGCATCAACCTGAAGACCGTTGCGCTGCTGCAGC
>JADYYV010000374.1 GCA_020853455.1 Alphaproteobacteria bacterium
TCCAGCACCATTTCCATGGGAACCAGCGGTCCGGTCAGCTTGCGCGGCGGCGTGCCTTCGGGCAGGAAAGACCCGATCAGAAAGCAGGTCATGACGATGAAAAAACCGAAATGCAGCGGCAGGGCGACGAGCGATGCGGCATGGCTGGCAGCCGCGCCCCATTTTTTACCGCCGATGTCGCGCAACAGGCTTATGACGAGCCGCAGCAGCGCAAGCATTCCCGCCGCAATCACCTCGACCCAGTAAAACGCCATCACGTCAAACGGCCGCCATTCGCCTGTCAGTACCAGCAGGAGCGGAAAGATATTGAACAGCACGGCAATAAAGGCGTTGCGGCGGAAATCTTCCGCCCCGGCATTAACGATTTCACTGCTGCCCTCTATCATCCGAAACGTCCTTGGTTTTTCGCCGCGTTTACCAAGGTTAACGCGGAATATGCGGCCTGTCATTAGACGAAAAACGCGAATTGTGGCAAAATAGGACTCTGTCCAGCAGGAAACATTTCGGCATGGTCAAAAGCGCTTTTACCCATGACAACACCACTCTTGACGGCTTTTACGTCCTGCGCGGCTATGACCGTGCGGCGGGCGTGATGTCGTCGGTCATGGATTTGCCCAAAGCAGATGCGATTGCGCTGATGGAAAAAATTCACGGCCATCGCGGCACGGGCGACGCCGATGAAAACGGCAAACGCAGCCAGGAAAAATATTATAACGAACGCAAGGCGACCGATGACTGGCTGCGCGAAAATGCCGGTGCGGTGATGGAGCGGCAGAACCCGGTATTTTTCGCGCTCACGAACGATCCCGACACGGTGAAGAAATTCATGACAGCGTCGGGCAGCGATGTGCTGGTCGTGCCGCTGAAAGACCTCGACCTGTCGAAATGGTCGTTCACCTTCGACGACAGCATGGCCAATTTTTTCGCGCGCGAAGGCAAAAGCTTTTTCCGCAGCGACGAACACCCGCTGCACGGCACCGTGATGGATGCCGGAAAGATGGCGAAGGCGATTGCGCAATACGGCACAAACCTGCCCGACGGAACCCCGCGCACCTTCGAGGCGCAATACTGGAGCGATGCCCCGCTGAAAGGGGAGGTGGTGCCGGGCCGGTCGCCGGCAACCCCAAAGGCTGATGAATACGGCCGCGATAAGCCCGCAGCAGAACCGCTTGCGCCTGCGATAAAGCCGGAAGCGCGCGTCAGGCCTTAGCCGCTTTTTCCTGCGCCAGCTTGGTCAGTTCCGCATGCACTTCCTTGAACAGCGTGTCCCAGTCGCCCGGGATGTCCTGGCGGAAATAACGCATCGACGGATACCATGCGCAGGCGTTCTTTTCCTTGTAACGGCTGGTGTAAAGCCAGTAGGGGCGGAAGCCGAGGAGGTTCCACACCGGCTTGCCGAGCGAGGCCGTGAGGTGCGCAACCGAGCTGTCGGTCATGATCACAAGGTCAAGCTCGTTGATGATCGCCGCCGTATCCGCGAAATCATCCACCAGCGGGCCCATTTCCAGCACAAGCCCCTGGCCGCCGGCCTGCGCCAGCTGCGGCTCGCACGGGCCTTTTTGCAGGCTGTAAAGCTGCACGCCTGGGATATTGGCGAAGGGGATAAAGCGATCGACCGGCACAGCGCGCTTGTTGTTGCGGGCAAAGGTGATGCTGCCGGACCAGACGATGCCGACTTTCAGGCGGTTGCCGCCGTTTTTCAGCAGATGCGCGGGGCCGGGCAGCAGCGGGGCGGCGGTCAGCTTTGCGGGCGCCGGAATATTGGTGAAGTCGGTCTTGAAAATGCCGGGCAGGCTCATCATCGGCACATGGAAATCGATGTTTTCGCCGATATCGCCGAACTCCATCACGCGGTCCGCGCCGACATTGGCGAACAGGCGGTGCAGCGCCTTGTTGCACTGGAGTATCACGCGCGCGCCGCGCGATTTGATCAGCGGAATGTAGCGCGCGGCGAGGATCGTGTCGCCGAAGCCCTGTTCTTCATGCACCACGATCGTCTTGCCCTGCACATCTTCGCCGGTCCATGCGGGAACGGGGTAATTGCGCTCCTTCAGTGTGCCGAGTTTCCAGCGAACCTCGAAGCTTTCCCAGCCGCGCTTGAAATCGGCCATATCCAGATAGGTCATGGCGCGTTCCCATTTGATCTGGGAATCTTCGGGCTTCATTTTACAGGCGATATCGAACTGCTCGACCGCGCGCTCCGAATGGCCGGACTCGCGCAGGGCGATCGCGAAATTTGAACGGATCAGGAAATTGTCGGGCGCAAGCTCGACCGCGCGTTCATGCGCGGCAATCGCCTCGTCGTTTTTGTCCATCGCCAGCAGGCCGTTGCCGTAGTTAGTGAAGGCCGAAGGATTTTGCGGCTGCAGCTGCACGGCGCGGTGCGTGCAGGCCAGCGCGGCATCGTACTTGCCCTGCGCGCGCAACAGCGTGCCGAGGTTAAGCCAGCTGGGCGCATCGTCGGGCTTTACCAGCAGGATGCGGCGATAGCCGAGCGCCGCTTCGTCGAGCTTGCCTTGTTCTTGCAGCTTGACCACATCCTTGAACGGCATGATCTGGATCGGTGTATTCGCGGCGGGTTTTTGTGCGGGGTCTGTTTTTGCCATCGTGGATGCTTTTGCCATTTAAAATGTCTTCCGGTTGAAGCGGGTATTCGAGCGCAAGTATTCCGCGAAAAGGCGCGGAAATACAGGGAATTTTTGCCTTATTATTATGTAATATATTCGCGAATTGCCCGTGTTCCGCAATCCTGCTACCGTCCTTTTACCCTGTTATTTACCAAAGGAAATGGCATGAAAAACGGCGCAATCGCGATGTTCGCCATCCTGGGCCTGCTGCTGGTGTTCCAGCAAACCGGTCACAGCCAGCCCGCACCGGTGGTCGCGGGGCGCTTTGCGATGTATATCAATGACAGGGACGGGCGCAATTACCTGCTCGACACCCAGACGGGCGACAGCTGGACGATGGAGCCGATGTCGCGCAAAAACCGCTTTATCGCGGTGTGGAAACAGAACGTCCGCACCAACACGTTCGAGGAACAGGACCGGATTTTCAGCAACAGCGCGAATGCACTCGCCATCGTTGCGCCGATCTCCGGCAAATAAGGACATAGATGATGAAGGCAGAAATGAAACAGCAAGCAGCGCAGCGCCAGGCCGACGTATATAACCCCGCAACGGGCGAAGTCGTGCGGCAGGTGGCGTTCAATTCGGCTTCCGATATCGACGCCCTGGTACAAAAGGCAAAGAAAGCGCAAGAGTCATGGGGCGAACAAAGCCCGGCCAAACGCGCGCGCGTGATGTTCCGCTTTCTCGAACTGCTGAACAAGAACGCGAAAGAACTCGCGAAAATCATCTCCGCCGAACACGGCAAGGTGCTGGTCGATGCCGAAGGCGAGGTCGCGCGCGGCATCGAGGTCGTCGAATTCGCAACCGGCATCCCGCACCTGATCAAGGGCGAATACAGCGACAATGTCGGCACCGGCGTCGACAGCTATTCGCTGCGCCAGCCGCTGGGCGTGGTTGCGGGTATCACCCCGTTCAACTTTCCGGCGATGGTGCCGATGTGGATGTTCCCGATCGCGCTTGCCTGCGGCAACGCCTTTATCCTGAAACCGTCGGAGCGCGATCCCTCGGCCGCCGATTTCATGGCGAAACTGCTGGCCGAGGCAGGACTGCCTGAAAACGTCTTTATCGTCGCGCATGGCGACAAGGAAGCGGTCGACGCCATCCTGAACCACCCCGATATCGCGGCGGTCAGCTTTGTGGGTTCCACCCCGGTCGCCGAATACATCTATAAAACCGGCACGGCAAACGGCAAGCGCGTGCAATCGCTGGGCGGTGCCAAGAACCACATGATCGTGATGCCCGATGCCGATATCGCGCAGGCTTCCGATGCGCTGATGGGCGCGGCTTACGGATCGGCTGGCGAACGCTGCATGGCGATTTCGGTCGCGGTCGCGGTGGGCGACGATGTGGCGGATAAACTGGTCGCATCGCTGACGCCGCGCATTCAGGCGCTGAAAATCGGCCCCGGCACCGATGCCGCCGCCGATATGGGCCCGCTTATCACGAAACAGCATCTCGATAAAGTGAAGGGATACGTTGAAACCGGCGTGGGCGAGGGGGCGAAGCTTGCCGTCGACGGTCGCGGCGCATCGGTGAAGGGGCATGAAAAAGGCTTCTTCATGGGCGGCTGCCTGTTCGACAACGTGAAACCCGGCATGACGATCTACAAGGAAGAAATTTTCGGCCCTGTGCTGGGCATCGTGCGCGTGAAATCGTACAAGGAAGCGGTTGACCTGATCAACGCGCATGAATACGGCA
>JADYYV010000375.1 GCA_020853455.1 Alphaproteobacteria bacterium
CACGACGCGCACGCTTTCTCCGGCGCGCAGGCGGGTCGCGAGATCCTCCAGCTTGGAGGCCGCTTTCAGCAAAATCTTGCCTTCCAGCGCGCGGGGATCGTTCGCGGTCGCGGTCGCGCCATAGGCGTTGACGGCGGCACCGTAGGGGTTTTGCGGATTAGACACTGGCCAGCAGCTCCCTTTCATGTTCCATCAGGTTTCGCGCTTCCTTCATGGCCTTGTAATAGCGGTTGGCAAGGATATGGTCGTTGATGACCATGAAGAAGGTGGAGGTGGAGGGGGCGGCATTCTGGATGTCGCGGATCTGCTGGAAATAAACTTCGTGCAGTTTTTCAGGCTCCGACGACAGGTACATCAGCTGGATCGTGAAATAGATGCGCTTGCAGGGTGACTTCGCATCCGCCTCGCGCATGATGTCTTTTTCGCGCAGGATCGGGGATTCGCCTTCGATATGCAGGCGCGTGCGGTTGGCGTCATTGGTAATCAGCGCGCCGCCGATGATGATCCGTTCCTGGGGTTTTAAATCGATGATGAGTGCCACGAGTTTCTCTCCTTGGTCTTGATGAAGGGGGATTCTCCCGCCGTTTTTACAGTTACCATCTTGGCAGCAAATGGATAATAAATCGTGTCTTTATCGCGCGGTTCAAAAAAAAGAACCGGCGGCTTTTTTAAGGCCGCCGGTCTTTTTAAGCTTTTGTCTATCCTGACGATTAACCGAACAGGCGGAGAACCGCTTGGTTCGACTGCGAAGCCAAGGACAGAGAGGTGATGCCAAGCTGCTGGGTCGTTTGCAGAGACAGCAGTTTCGCGCCTTCTTCGTTCTTGTCGGCGACGGTCAGTTTGTCAGAGCCTTCTTTCAGAACGTTGATCAGGTTCTGGGTGAAGTCCTGGCGGGTCTGGATGATGTTCAGGCTGGTACCGAACGAAGCGGCCGTGTTACGGACGGTCGTCAAGTCTGCAGCGATTGCATCCAGCGTAGCCTGGGTTGCGGTCGTATCAGCCCAGGTACCGCCCGTTGCTGCGACAGTCAGGTCGCCGCCAACGACAAGGTCAGCACCTTGCACGTCAAGGGTCGAGTCACCGGCTTCGTTGAAGGTCACCGACAGGGTCGATGCGCCGGCAACAAGGTTGGTACCGCGATAGCCGGAGTCACCTGCCAGCTGGTCGATCTGGGAGAGGACTTCGTCGAAGCTGGATGCGAGAGAGGTAACGTCAGCAGCGGGGTCGGCGTTCAGCTGATCCTGCGCTTCTTGAGCGATAGCTTGCGCCTGCTCGAGGAAGCTCGTGATCTGCTTGATACCTTCGTCAGCTGCTTTCAGCACCTGAATCGCCTGGCCCTGGCCGTCCAGAAGACGGTTCAGGTCATTCGCGCGGTTGGTCAGGGATTGCGAAGCGAAAAACGCGCTGGGGTTATCCAGAGCGCTGTTAACTTTCAAGCCCGTCGCAAGACGGAGCTGGGTAGAGTCGAGAAGTTTTTGGGTGCCCTGAATGCTCAGGAGGTTCGAGCGGAGAGCGGCAGTGAGTGTAACGTCAGCCATGGCATGTTCCTTTTCTAGGTTGATGCATTTAGATATGAGAGCCTCGGGATACTCCCTCAGCTATAAATCATCATCTCATGGGGGTAGTTAACAAATGGTTTATGTCGCTTAAAATGTTGGATAAATTGTATTCAACTGAAAATTCAGGATAATTTGACACGGTCAACGATCGGCATCCAGCGCCGAAACGAGGGGCGCGAGGTATTTCGCAAAAGCGCGCCCTTTACCGACCGAATCTCCATAAAGCGGCTGCCGCACCTGCGCGGCGCTGGCGGTTTTGACCTGCCGCTCGGTTTTGTGGAAGGAAAGGCAGGCGTCATTCCACGGCAGGCCGCAATATTCCAGCAGCCTGCGCGTCCCGGTTTCCTGATCCGCGATCATGGCTTCGTAATTGGCTGTGTAAATTTTTCCGGGGAAAAGTTTTTCCCAATGCGCCATCAGCTTTTGATAGCCGCGCATATACCTGCCGATATCGCCAAGGTCGTGGGCCCAGGGCATCAACCCGTCCGAAAAATAAGTCTGCCAGATCGACAGCCCGCAATCGAGCGGGTCGCGCGTGCAGTGGATAATTTTTGCGCGCGGCAAGGCGCGCAGGATAACGCCGACCCACAGGTAATTGAAAAGCATTTTGTCGGTCACGCGCAGGGCATGGCTATGTGTGCGTGCCAGATATTTTTGCGCAATCGCATCGAGCGCGGCGGGGGAAAGGCTGTCCATGAACGCGCGGCCGATCGTGGGCACGCCGTCGCCCGCGCTGCCGGGCGCTTCGGTGTTCGCGAAAAACGGGATGCTGTCTTGCAGGAACGAAGCTTCGCCGACGCCCTGCACATCGGGATGGCTGCACAATATCTGGTCGATCAGCGTGGAGCCGGAGCGGGGCAGGCCGACGATAAAAACCGGCTGTTCGCTGCTGCAGCCGCCTGCGGGCGCGCGGGCGGACAGGTCGATAATAGTATTTATATAATGGTCGAACAGGCCGGCGTTATATCGCGCCGCCGGTTTCCTGATGGCATGCGCCGCCGCGTAATGCGCAAAAGCCTTATCAGCGTCGCCCGCCGACATATAAGCCTGCCCCAGCGTATATTCCAGCACGGCCTGCTGCTGCGCGGGCAGCTTCGCGGCGTTTTTGTGCAGGGCCAGCAGCGCGGCAAGCTCGGGCGAAGCCGCGCCAAATTTTTTCAGTTGCCCCAGCCCGTGATAGGCCGCAATCAAATCCGGCTGCTTGCGGATCGCATCGGCAAAACAGGCGATTGCCGGATCGCGCAATCCCGCCTCGCGATACAAAACGCCCAGCCTGTTGAGAACGGGGGCGGCGGGATTGCAGGCGCGGGCGCGCTCCGCCAGTTCCAGCCCCGCCATACGCGCGCCCGCGTCCATGCGCAGCCGCGCAAGCGCCG
>JADYYV010000376.1 GCA_020853455.1 Alphaproteobacteria bacterium
GACCAAGCATGATGACAAGGGCGGCAAGGATGGAGCCAAGAAGATTGCGGCCAAGAAAAAAGACTAAACCGCAATATTCATAAGCATTGAAATATTATTCGGCGGATATGAAAACATATCCGCCGAATTTCTTTGTATTCCGCCATGTAAAGAATCTTTACGCCTTTGTTCTTTTGCAGCTTTACGTCAAGGACTCATTGTTTCATACTCCGTGGAATACAAAAAAAGGCGACTGCATTCTGGGCCCAAGCCTGAAGCAAAACGCTGTACCGGGGTGTGGCCAAATTCAACGCGTTTTAACAAACGAGGCCATGGAAATGACTGAATCTAAAAAAGTTGTAATCGCAGGTTACGTCCGCTCTCCCTTCACGCCCGCCAACAAAGGCGAGCTTGCCGGTGTGCGCGCCGACGACCTGATGGCGCAGACCGTTTCCGGCCTGATCGCGAAAACCGGCGTTGACCCGAAACTGGTCGACGACCTGAAACTCGGCTGCGCGATGCCCGAAGGCGAACAGGGTCTCAACATGGCGCGCCTCGTTGTTCTTCAGGCTGGCTTGCCCACCGAAATCGGCGGCGTGACCATCAACCGTTTCTGCGGATCTTCCATGCAGGCCATCCATGACGCGGCTGGCGCGATTTCGATGGGTATGGCGGATGCGGTGATCGCCGCAGGCGTGGAAAGCATGACGCGCGTGCCGATGGGCGGCTTCAACCCGTCCCCGAACCCCGAACTTTATAAAAACGTCCCCGGTGCCTATATGGGCATGGGCGAAACCGCCGAAAACGTCGCGGCGCGCAAAAACGTGACCCGCGCGGAACAGGAAGAATTCTCGTTGAAATCGCAATTCAAGGCCGCTGCTGCAAAAAAAGCCGGCCTGACCGACGGCGAAATCGTCAACATCAAGACGCCCAAGGGCAAGGTCGTATCCGAAGACGGCTGCCCCCGTCCGGAATCGACCGCCGAAGGCCTTGCGAAACTGAAACCCGCTTTCCTGCGCGAAGGCACCGTGACGGCGGCAACCGCATCGCCCATTACCGATGGCGCGGCGGCGGTTCTCGTCTGCTCCGAAGAATTCGCGCTGAAACACGGCCTCGAAATTCTCGCCGAAGTGAAATCCTTCGCGGTTGTCGGCCTTGATCCCGAAGTCATGGGCCTCGGCCCCGTGCCCGCGACGCAAAAGGCAATGGCGAAAGCCGGCATCGATATGAGCCAGGTGAAATTCGTTGAAATGAACGAAGCCTTCGCCAGCCAGTCGGTCGCCTGCCAGCGCGAACTTGGCATCGCCGATGAAAAACTCAACGTACATGGCGGCGCAATCGCGCTTGGCCACCCGCTGGGCGCAACCGGTGCTCGCATCACGGGCAAAGCCGCCCAGCTGCTGCACGACAACGGCAAGGACGGCGACTACGCGATCTCCACCCAGTGCATCGGCGCGGGGCAGGGCATCACGACCGTGTTGAAAAAATACACGCCCGCCGCACCCAAACCCTGATTTTATTTTCCCCTGAAAGGAAACTGACATGGCTATTAAAAAAGCAGCGGTTATCGGCGCGGGCGTCATGGGGGCGGGCATTGCCGCCCACCTCGCCAACGCCGGCTACGAGGTTGAACTCCTCGACCGCGTCGACCCGAAAAACCCCGGCAACCGCACGGCGATTGCCGAAGGCGCGATTGAAAAACTGCTGAAGACGAATCCCGCGCCGCTGATGCACAAGAAAAATGCGCGCAAGATCCGCCCCGGCAACACCGAAGACAACATGGACCGGTTGAGCGACGTCGATATCATCATCGAAGCGGTCTTCGAAGACCCCAAGGTGAAATCCGACATCTTCAAGAAAATCGACGCGAACCGCAAACCCGGTTCCATCGTCGCCTCCAACACCTCGACGATCCCGCTGAAAGACCTGATCGCCGACCAGTCGGACGCGCTGAAAAAAGATTTCGTCATCACCCACTTCTTCAACCCGCCGCGCTACATGCCGCTCTTGGAACTGGTGACGTCCGAACACAACGACCCCGCAATGGTCGCGGACCTGACCCGCTTCCTCGATGAAAAACTGGGCAAGGGCGTCGTGCATTGCAACGACACCCCCGGCTTCATCGCGAACCGTATCGGCACCTTCTGGATTCAAAGCGCGATCAACGAAGCGATCGCGCGCAAGATTTCCGTGGAGGAAGCGGATGCGATCGTCGGCAAGCCGATGGGCGTGCCGAAAACCGGCATCTTCGGCCTCGTGGACCTCGTCGGCCTCGACCTGATGCCCCATATCTCTAAATCCCTGATGGGCTCGCTGCCTGCGGAAGATGCGTATGTGAAATCGAACCGCACGCATCCCGTGATCGACACCATGATCAAGGAAGGCTATACGGGCCGCAAAGGCAAAGGCGGCTTCTATCGCCGCGATGAAAACAAGAACGACTTCGCGGTCGATCTTGAAACCGGCGCGCTGCATCCGAAAACGAAAGTCGTGCCCGCGAAATCCACCTTCGCAAAAGCATCCACCGCTATCGGCCGCGTGCTGTCCGCTCCCCTCAAACTTTTCTCGAAAAAGAAAGAGGGCGCCGACCGCCAGAAACCGATCGAGCTGGAAATCCTCAACGCCTCCAAAAAAGGCGGCTTGCGCGCACTGGTCGAACATGACGACAAATACGGCGAATATGC
>JADYYV010000377.1 GCA_020853455.1 Alphaproteobacteria bacterium
GGCGCGGATTTCAAAATTCTTGTGCGCGACATCCTTGAATTTTTCCATCAGGCGTTTGTGCTGGTCGGGCGCCATCAGCTCCATGCCGGGCATTTCCGTACCTTCGGCGGCATCCAGCAGCAGCGGGGTTTTCGCCATGCCGATGCGGGCGACCGCGCCGTGGCTTTCGATGGTGGAATCGATATCGCGCGTCGCTGCTTTTTCCAGCGCCGCATCCACGCGTTTCGTGGAGTCGGACGCGCGGATCATGAAACCTTCTTCTTTTTCCTTGCGGTTCATGTAGCCGACTTTCGCCCATGCGGAATCTTCAAGGAAGCCGAGGTAAATATATTCCGATGTAACCGCGTCACGGTACAGCGATTTCACCTGCGCGTTGTCGGGCATCATATCAAACAGTGATTTCAGCTGCGGCACACGCTTGTCGTCATACTGCGTCAGCGCCTTTACCTTCGCCTCAAAATCCGACGTATCGACGACATCATCGGACAGCAGCGCGCCGATATCGAACACGGTTTCGCCAAGGCTGATGATGGCGACGCCGCTATCGGATACCAGATGCGGCTTATGCTCGCGGAAATGCGCCAGCTTATCGTCATAGAATGATTTCAATTCGGGGTTCAAAAGGAAGCGTTCGCACTCGGCGATCAGCTTGGTTTTCTGTTCCGCCTTTTGCTTCATCTCGTCGCCGGTGCGCGCCTGACGGTCGGGGTGGTACATGCCGCGCGCAATCGTGAAGGCCTTGTTCATGTCGTCGCGGGTGGAGGATTCCGAAATCCGCAGTTCGCTTTTGCCGTCCTGCAAAATCTGGTTCATGAACGCATAGCGGTCGAAAATGTAATTCACGCCTTCAACGGGATCGTATTTCAAGATGGGCAACTCCTCGCGGTTTAAAAAAATATGCCAGAAGGCCTGTAAGCCGGGTTCTGTACCGTCTTGCGACGGCGATAACCATTCGTCTGGGGTGACAATCTCTTGTCACCTCTGGCAGCCAACCCGGAAGGCGAGGTTAAAAAACAAACCCGACCATCCGAAGATGATCATGCCTTCCCTATTTGGCCTTGCTCCCGGTGGGGTTTTCCCTGCCAAAACTGTTGCCAGTTCCGCGGTGCGCTCTTACCGCACCTTTTCACCCTTACCGTCTTGCGACGGCGGTATATTCTCTGTGGCACTAATCCCTGGGGTCGCCCCCGCCGGCCGTTAACCGGCACCGTGTTTTCATGGAGCCCGGACTTTCCTCGAATGCTTGCGCACCCGCGGTCATCCAGCCTTCTGGCAAAGGGGAGACTAGACCGGCTTCCGGATTAAAACAAGCGGATTATGTTAAGCTCGTAACCCCTGCGAAAGCAGGGGTCCAAGCACCATCCGTCTGCTTGGCGGTGACACCTCGCAAGCCGCAGCCGCCAAACGCACGAGCGATGGCTTAGACCCCTGCTTTCGCAGGGGTTTCAAGGGGTTAGGCGATTTTGGGGCGTAGCGCAAGCCGTTGACGCACAACGGCTTTTATCAACTTTACGGTGTTAAGGGATGCCACGCCGACCTTTTCTTCGGTCGCAAACACCTCCGGCTCGAAATGCCGCTGGAAGGCGGTGATCAGCGTCGTCATATCAAGGCTCGGGTCATACCCGAAATGCGTCAGCTGCGATTTGATCGCGTCGGGGTTGTTGAGGATATCTTCCGCGTCGATTTCATCGCGGTCGGTCGGCTTCGGCCATAACCCCACATGCTGGGCTGCCAGATAATCCCACGGAAACAGCTCGCCGGGGTCCTTCTTGCGCGCCGGCGCGATGTCGGAATGCGCCAGCACGTGATAGGGCAGGATGCGGTGGCGCGAAATAATGTCGCGGCACAGCTCCGCCACCGCCTGCATCTGCACAGGCGGGAAGGGCACATAGCCGTATCCATGCCCGGGGTTCTGTATCTCGATTCCGATAGATGTGGAATTGATATCGGTTTCACCCGACCACCACGATTTTCCCGCATGCCATGCACGCATTTCCTCCGGCACCAGCCGCATCACCTGACCGTTATCGCCGACAAGGTAATGGCTGCTCACCTGACGCTCGGGGTTCTGCAATATCTGCAGCGCATCGAATGTCGTGCGCGTATCGGTGTAATGCAGGATCAGGTATTCCGGCTTCTTGCCACCCGCGCGCGGGCCGAAATTGGGGGAGGGGGCGTCGGAGACTAAAATCATGGTATCAACTTAGCTTTAAATTGGGATAATCCGAATTCCACCATGTCGCAATCATCTGGAATTTCCTGCCAGTTATTCGCTAACCCCTCATATTCTGTAGATGCGCGCTTTTTTGCTTCGTTCAAATTTGAATGCCATGTATCCCCCACACATTCACCGTTTGATTCGAAACGATAAAGCATTGCTCCGGTAGATGAATTGTCGCCTTCTAAAATCAAGAAGTGCGGAGGATTCATTACTGTTGTTACGCCGCCTTGAACCAAATGGTGCTTAACGCGGCGTGTATCGACTAAATCTGATAGGATGCAAAGTTCGCGGGTCATTTTTTCGCAGGCGCTGACGGCGAGGATGGTTTTTTATTTGCAAAGGAATTCATGCGCGCCACGGCCCGCAATCTTGCAACTGTCGTCGCGGTCGCATCGCCGGGCACGGCGGTTGTTGATTTAAAAATTTCCTGCTCGTAACGGCGCTGGAAGGCGGTGACGAGGTCCTTGGTTTTCATGCCGTCCACGCCATAGCCCGCCTGACGGAACAGCGCGCGGAGTTCCTGCGGTTTCTTGGCGACCGCCGCAGCATTGAACTTGTCGGCAATCGTCGGTTTCGGCCAGCGGCCGATATCGTGTCGGGACAGTTTTTGCCACGGGAAATGTTCGCCCGGATCCTGTTTGCGGTTCGGCGCGACATCGGAATGGCCGACGATGTTTTCCGGCAGGACATCATGGCGCGACTGGATGTCCTTGATCAGGATGGTCAGCGCAAACAGCTGTTCCTTGGTATAGGGCTCTCCGTTGCGGTTGGAAATCTCGATGCCGATGGAACGGGAATTCACGTCGTCCTTGCCGTTCCAGCTGGAAATGCCGGCATGCCAGGCGCGTTTTTCTTCGTCGACCATTTGATAAATATCGCCGTTTTCGCCGATCAGGTAATGGCTGCTGACTTTCGACGCTTTATCGGCGAATTTTTCCAGCACGGCTTCGGTCGATGTCATGGCGGTGTAGTGGACGACAATAATCTCGACCTTTTCGCCCTTGGCACGGTCGTCAAAATTCGGGGATTTGTGGTTGTCGTAGAACTTCATGCGAGTTTCACGAACTCCGTCACCAGACGCTCGAAATTCGCAGCGCCCTTGGCCGCCATTTCCAGCGTATGCGCATGGCTCAGTTTTTCATCCGACAGGCCAGCGCCCATATTGGTCAGCATCGAACAGCCGAC
>JADYYV010000378.1 GCA_020853455.1 Alphaproteobacteria bacterium
AACTTAAAAGTGAACCTTATTCCGCCGATCAAGGGGCTGACACCAGCCGTTGTTGCCTTGCAGGCAAGATTCAAAATTGGATAAACACACATTAAAAAGAAGCCCGGTCGTAAAACCGGGCTTCTTCTTTTTTCACGCGTGAGCGGAAAACTTATTCGCCGCGCAGCGCGTCTTTTGCGCCGCCGACTGCGTTCTGGACTTTGCCGGCCAATTTCTCGCCTTTGCCTTCAGCTTCCAGTTTCGCGTCGCCGGTCAGTTTGCCGGCTGCTTCTTTCACTGCGCCTTTTGCCTGATGAGCGGCGCCTTCGATGCGGTTCTTGTCCATGTGATGTCTCCTTGTATGACGTGTTATTGGGTGTCCTGCAGCAAACGTATGATGCGCAGGATTGTTCCAGCACAAATTAAACGAATGTAAATCAACGGGTTTTAGCTGCGCGGCTTTTTACGCAATATAAATTTTTCCACATTCGCCAAGGTGCTTTTCAGCTTCAGGTTAAATATGGGGTCGGCGATCGCGTTCATGGTGCGGGAGCGGAATTGCGATTCAAAGAAATATCCGACCCGCGTGCGGCCGTTCCCCTCGTCCGCGAATGTCAGGCGCGCGCGCAGATATTTAAAGGGCCCTGCGATATCGACGATATTGATTTCATCATACGGCGTTTCGGTGATCGCGCATTTGTACGAAAAACCGATATTGCCAAGCCCGATGCTGATTTCCGCGCGCGTTTCGCCGCCCTTCTTTTCAAGAATGCGCGCCGCGCGGATGAAGGGGATGAATTCCGGATAGGCCTCGATATCCATCAGGATTTTATAGAGGTCTTTGCGCGCCATCCTGATGACGCGGGTTTCGCTTACCTTTGGCATGCGCGTTTTTCAAGGTCCGCCGCGACTTGCGCGAAAACGGAATTCCAGTCGCCCGGCGCGGGCTGGCGCACAAGGCGCATCGCGGGGTACCAGGGCGTCGTTCCGCCCGACATGCCGTAAAGCCAGTACGGGCGGTAATGCAGCAGGTTCCAGACCGGCACGCCGACGCTGCCCGCCAGATGCGCAACCGAACTGTCGGTCATGACGATCAGGTCGAGTTTGCGCACCGTCGCCGCCGTGTCGGAAAAATTATTCATGAGCGAGCCAAGGTCGGGAATAAGCCCGCCCGCCCCCGACGCCGCCAGCTGTTCTTCGCCCGGGCCTTTTTGCAGGCTGAACAGCTGCACATTCGGGATTCCCGCCAGCGGCAGGAAACGCTCGATGGAAACGGCGCGCTTGCGGTTTTCGGCGAAGGCCGGATTGCCCGACCAGACGATGCCCACGCGCAGCCTGCTGCCGGCTGAATTCAGCAAAGCCTCGGCACCCGGCGGCACGGCGGCTGTCATGGCAAGCGGCGGTATGGGCGGCACGCTTGCAAGGCCGGTATTGAAAATGCGCGGCAGGGTCATGATCGGCACATGATAATCGAACTTTTCGCCCAGCGGCCCCGCCTCCACGATCCGGTCCACGCCCGGAACATCCCTGAACAGGTCATGTAGCGCAGGGCGGCAGCCCAGCAGCACGCGCGCGCCCCGCGCCTTCACCAGCGGGATATAGCGGATGCACAGGATGGTGTCGCCATAACCCTGTTCCTCGCTGATCAGGATCGTCTTTCCATTCAAATCCTGACCTTCCCATTTCGGCGCGCCATAGACGGGTTCTTTTTTGTGGCTGCGTTTCCAGCGTGCCTCGAAATCGGGCCAGCCTTCCTCGAAACGGCCCATGCTGCGCAGGATGATGCCGCGTTCCCATGCCGCTTCGTTGTGGTCGGGCCGCATTTTGCAGGCGGCATTGATCTGCTCGAGCGCCGCGTCCAGTTTCAGGAATTCGCGCAGCGCAAAGGCGTAGTTCAACCGGATATTGAAATCATCGGGAGAAATTTTTAGCGCCGCCGCATGCATCGCCAGCGCCTCATCCTGCCGGTCAAGCGCGACCAGGCAGTTGCCGGCATTCGTCATGAATGAAGGATTATTAGGCTCCAGTTCAAGCGCGCGGCGCGTGCAGGCGAGCGCAGCTTCGTATTTGTCGGTCTTGCGCAGCGCCACGCCCATATTCGCCCACAACCCCGGTTCCCGCGGCGCGAGCGGCAGCAGCTGGCGGAAAATATCGAGCGATTCAGCATAGCGGCCATCCGCCAGAAGCTCGGCGGCCTGCCTGAACATGTCTGCGGGCTTGGCCTGTATCGTCATGGCGATGCCTTTGCGGCGGTCGCGATTTTCGGCGCGTTGCGCAGCGCGATGACCTGGCTGACCGGCACAAGTTCATAACCCTTGGCCGCCAGCGACGGCAGCCATTTTTCAAGCGCAGCCAGTGTCACATCCTTGGGATGGCCAATCGCAATCGCGGCACCCGCGCGCCGCGCGACCTGTTCGACCTGTATCAACGATTTCGCAACTGCCGCCGGCGCGGTGTCGTCATCAAGAAAAACGTCGCGATGCGTGGATTGCATGCCATGTTCGCGCGCCACTTTCTCCGCGACGCTGCCGGGCGCGGTGCGGCTGTCGAGGACCATCAGTTTCTTTTCCGCCAGCGCCGCCATCACGATGGCAAGCCCGTCGCGGTCCTTGGTGAACTTGCTGCCCATGTGGTTATTGACGCCGACATAGCCGGTGAAAGATTCAAGGTTTTTCATGAC
>JADYYV010000379.1 GCA_020853455.1 Alphaproteobacteria bacterium
CGCAACCACCTCGTTAAGGTCGTGCATCGTCTGGCGCAGCTTGGATACATCGACAGCAGCAAAGGCAAAGGTGGCGGTATCAAGATTGCGCAACGGGCTGACAAGTTGAAGCTGGGTGATCTGGTGCGGGCGCTGGAGCCAAACATGGACATTGTCGAATGTTTCAACAAGGACACGAACACCTGCCGCATTGCCAGCGCATGCCAGCTCAAACATTATTTATTCGATGCAAAGCAGGCCTTTCTGGCATCCCTCGATAAACACACACTGGCTGATGCTGTTCGGGACAAGTCTTTGTTTCTAATTCAGATTGATTAATGAATACACGAGTTCGAATTCTGAATGATTATTCCAACACCATTTGAATCTTTGAAAAGTTTGGTGGGTCGCTTTTGTTATTCTATTACAATATCTTGACAGATGTTTGACAAGTTGGAATGATTAATTCCACTACACCACCATTTTTCTGAGCCCCCCTGCTATATTTTAACCGATCCCCGTTCATAGGCCGCTGATGTTTATTCATCACGACATATCCGGCTTGAAGCGCGCGAAGCGGCGGCCGAGCCAGGTTTCGATGTCGTCGATATAAAGATATGTGACCGGCACGACCAGCAGGCTGAGCGCGGTCGAGGTGATGAGGCCGCCGATGACGGCGATCGCCATGGGCTGGCGGAAGCTGGAATCCCCGCCAAGGCCGAGCGCGATCGGCATCATGCCCGCGATCATGGCAATCGTCGTCATCACGATCGGGCGCGCGCGTTTGTGGCAGGCATCGACCAGCGCCTCGTAACGGCTCATGCCGCGCTCCCGGATCGCGACGATAGCGTATTCGACCAGCAGGATAGAATTTTTCGTCACGATGCCCATCAGCATGATGATGCCGATCAGCGCGGGCAGCCCGACTTCGCCATTCGTTGCCAGCAGCGCGAGGATGGATCCCGCGAAAGACAAGGGCAGTGCCATCAGGATCGTCACCGGCTGGAAGAAATCCTTGAACAGCAGCACCAGCACGCACAGCACGCAAAGCATACCGGTCAGCATCGCGATGCCGAAGCCGGAAAACAATTCGGTCATGAATTCGGCGTCGCCCGCGTCGATCTGGCGCACCGATGACGGCATATTGGCAAGCGCCGGCAGTTTCTTCGCCTTATCCAGTGCCTCGCCGAGCGGCATGCCGCCCAGATCCGCGCCGATGGTGACGAAGCGGTGGCGGTCATAACGGTCGATCTGCGCGGGGCCGGTGCCGGTCGTGATGTCGGCGACGGTCGACAGCGCGGTCAGCCCGCCGCGCGCAGGCACGCGCAGGTTGGCTATCGCATCAATGTCCTGCCGCGCGCTGTCGGGCATGCGGACGCGGATATAGACCTGGCGGGAATCAAGGTTGAGCTTGGCCACCTGCTGGTCGAAATCGCCCGCCGTTGCGATGCGCACGGTGTCGGCGATGTCGGCGGTGGTCACACCCAGTTCGGCGGCGCGCGCGAAATCGGGGCGGATGGTGATTTCCGGCCGCTGCAGCGTGGCGGTCGAGCTGATATTGCTGAGCCCGCCCATGCCGCGCAGGTCGTTTTCCAGCGCATGTGCGGTTTCCTTGAGCGCGAGCGCATTGTCGCTGGACAGCAGGATCGACATTTTTGCGCCCGTGCCCGAACCGACGGTGAAGCGCGCGCCCGGAACGGATGCCAGCGCGGCGCTTGCCGCTTTTTCAATCTCGCGCTGGCGGGGGCGCTCGCCGCGCGGTTTCAGCGTCAGCATGACGGATGCCTTGCGTACTTCGCCCGCCTGCGGCTGCTGCGGGCCGCCGCCTGCCTGCGCGACGCCGACGGTGGAAAAAACATGTTCGATGCCCGCGACGCTGCCGACGGCAAGGCGCGTTTTCTCCGCCGCCGCCAGCGTATCGCTGATCGAGCTGCCGGGCGGCAGTTCGAGGCTGATGGTGGTGTAGCCGAGATCCGCCGCCGGCACGAAGCCGGAAGACAACCGCGTGGCAAGGCCGAGGCAGACCAGCAGGAATACGGTCGCAAGGCCGATGGTCGTCTTGCGTCGCGACATGCACCAGCGCACGGCGGTGACATATTTCGTCATGATCGGGCCGTCGGGTGCTTCGACATGGTTGTCGCTTTTCAGGAAATAAACCGCCATGACGGGCGTCAGCAGGCGCGCGACCAGCAGCGACGCCAGCACGGAAATCACGACCGTCCAGCCGAACTGCTTGAAGAACAGCCCCGACACGCCGCCCATCAGCGATGTCGGCAGGAAGACGACGACCAGCGTAAAGGTGGTGGCGATGACGGCAAGCGCGATTTCCTCGACCGCTTCCTCTGTCGCTTTCAACACGGATTTGCCCATTTTTTTGTGCCGCACGATGTTTTCCACCTCGACGATCGCATCATCGACAAGGATGCCCACGACCACCGCCTGCGCCAGCAGCGTCAGCGTGTTCAGCGAAAAGCCGAACCAGTGCATGGCGGCAAAAGTGGGGATGATGGAAAGGGGCAGGGCGGTCGCCGAAATCAGCGTCGCGCGCCAGTCGCGCAGGAAAAACCACACGACGATGACGGCCAAAATCGCGCCTTCATACAGCATGTGCATCGATCCGCGATACTGCGCCAGCGTATAATCGACGGTATTGTTGATAGGCGTGATCTCGAGGTCGGGGTGGCGCGTCTTCAGCTTCTGCAATGCTTCGTTCGCAAGTTTCGCCACATTCGTTTCGTCGCTGCCCAGTGCGCGGTAGATGCGGAAGCCGACGACGGGCTTGCCGTCCAAAAGCGCCGCCTGCGTGCGCTCCGCCGAGGTATCGCGCACGGTTGCGATCTGGTCGAGCCGCAGGTCGCGCGTATTGGCCAGCGTCACGGGCAGCGCTTCGAGGTCGCTTGCACGGGTGACGGTGCCGATGGTGCGGACGGATTGCTCCAGCGCGCCCAGCTGCGCGCGGCCGCCCGACGATTCACGCTGCACATTTTTCAGCGCGCGCGACACATCGGCGGCGGTCGCGCCCAAGGATGACAGGCGCGCGGGATCGACATCGATGCGGATTTCGCGGTTGACGCCGCCGACGCGGTCGAATTTTCCGACGCCGGACAGCGCCAGCATGGTTTTCGACACCGTATCGTCGACGAACCACGACAAGGCCTCTTCATCCATCTTCGCCGACGAAATGGTGAAGGTCATCAAGGGCTGCCCGCCCACGCGCACGGCGGAAACGGTCGGCGGCAGCACATCGGTCGGCAGGTCGGCGCGCACGTGATCGACCGCGTCCTTGGTTTCGATCAGCGCGTCGGACAGCGATTTTTCCAGCACGAACTGCACGGTGATGGAAACGGCGCCGTCGGTGATGGAGGTGCTGATGTGCTTGATGCCGGAAACCGTCGCAATCGAATCCTCGACCTTCCGGGCGACTTCGGTTTCCAGTTGCGCGGGCGCCGCGCCGGGCAGCGAAACGGAGACGATGGCGGTCGGCAGCTCAATGTCCGGCAGGTTCTGGATGGGCAGGTTTTTAAACCCGTAGACGCCCGCCAGCGTCAGCATGATGAACAGCAGCATCGACGGGAGGGGGTTGTGGATCGACCAGGTTGCAAAATTCATTGCGTGGTCTCTTTCCTTGCGATGCGCACGATGTCGCCGTCATTGAGGAATCCGGCGCCGTCGACCGCGACGATGTCGCCTTCGCTGATGCCGCCGGCGATTTCGGTTTGCGCGCCTTCGCTGCGCCCGGCGTTGACGGCCGACATATGCACGGTGGATTTATCGCCTTTGGTTTCGACGCGGAAAACGTAAGACCTGCCGTCGCGGATCACGACGCTTTTGGCGGGCAGCAGCAGCACGCTGCGCGTTTCCAGCGAAATGCGCCCTTCGCCATACATGCCCGCGCGCGCGGCGCTGCCGGGCTCGATATCGGCGTATAGCGTCGCCATGCGCGTATTTTCATCCAGCACGGGCGCGATCTGGCGCAGGGCCGCGCTGGCGGTTGTGCCGTCCGGCAGCGACAGCGAAATCCGCTGGCCGGTTTTCAGGCGCGCCAGTTGCTGCGCCGTCGCCTGCCCGCGCCATTCAAGGCGGTTCTGGCGGATCAGGCGGAACAGCTCCTGCCCGTTGGCGCCGACCGCCCCCAGCGTCGCGCTGCGCGCACTGATGACGCCGTCGTCGGGCGCGGTGACGGTCGCCTGGCGGATCTGCAATTCAAGCGCATCGAAGCGCGCCTGCGCGATCGCCGCCTGCTGGATATCGCTTTCCGCTTTTTCAACGGCGACCGCCGCGCTTTTGCGCAGCTGCTGCGAACGGTCGCGCACGGCGACGGCCTGCGTCAGCGTCGCCTGCAATTCGGCGCGTTGCGCCAGCAAGGTGTCGGTGTCGAAGCGCGCCAGCACCTGGCCTTGCTTTACGATATCGCCCACATCGGCCAGCACTTCGGTCAGGCGCTGTCCGGTGATTTCCGCGCCGATGATGGCTTCCTGCCACGGCGCAATCGCGCCGGTCGCGCGGATGATCTCCGGCCAGTCGCCGCGCTGGGCTGCGGTCGTCGTGATCGTCAGCGCCGCCGCGGTTGCGGGCGCGGGTGGCGCGCCGGCATTGCGTTCGCGCATCATCAGGAAAACGGCGACCACGAGGATAATGGCATAGCCGACGGGCAGTAAAATTTTCTTGGTCATTTGTTCGTTCCTGTCTGGCCTTTGGCGCGCAGGCCGGTCAGCGTGATTTCGATTTGTGCCAGCACGACATCGGCGATCATCGCGGCCTCCGGCGCGCCGATCTTTTTCCATCCCGTCCGTATCCGCACGATTTCGGGCCCGACCAGAAAGCCGATATAGGCGCCGATCAGCGCATGGGTGACAAGGAAGGTTTCGACCGTGTCGGGGTCGCGCTCCAGATATGCGGCGATCAGCATGGCGAAGGGGTCTTCCGACGGGTCCATCATGCGGGCGAAAAATTTGCGGAAGGCATTGGTGGGCGCAAACTGTTCGCGCATCATCAGCCGCATGAAGGCCTGCGACTGCCGGTCTTCCTGCGCCAGCGCCATGATGCTCGCGCGCAGCCAGTTCATGATTTCATTTAATATACGCTCGGGCGTGCGGGCGGGGTCGTCGCGCAGGGCGCGCGCCGCCGTGATGCTCGCGCCGGCCTCCGCGTGTTTGCGCATGAAAAATTCCTCCAGCACCGCCGTGTAGAGGCCTTCTTTGCCGCCGAAGTAATAATTGATGGCCGCGATGTTCTGCTTTGCCGAAGCCGCGATGTCGCGCGTGCTGGCGCCGTCATAGCCGTGATCGGCGAACAGCTCGACCGCCGCATGGATCAGGCCAAGCCGTGCCTGCCCGCCGCGCGCCTGTTTCGGTGCTTTTTTTGGTGCTGTCATGGAATCATGCTTTCTGCGGGTTGCTATAACTATTATAGCCCGTCTATAAACTTAATCAAACGATTGATTAAATATTCGGCCTCAGAAAAGACTTGCATCGAATTCCGTACACGGGTATTTAATACCCTTATAGGGTAAAAAATACCCGCACATAGGAGATTCTCATGTCGATGACCGAAGACACGATGACCGCTTCATCCTTACGCGCCTGGCGTAACCGCATGGGCTGGTCCCGCGACGAGGCCGCAGCACAGCTGGGCCTGCAGCGCGACACATACAAGAAGGTCGAAAACGGTCAGCGCCCGATTACCGCGCGCCTGGCTGCGGAAACCGCGCGACTGGAAAAGCTCGGCGGCAAGGCGGTTGCCAGATACAACCCGAAAGCAACCGTGCATGTCGTGGGCGGCGGCACGATTGTGCATGTGCGCAACCATCTGGCATTGGCCGCGCCCGCCTATGGTTCGACCGCGCGGGAACTGGCGGGCATCTGCACACGGCTTGGCCATGAAACGCAGCTGACGCTCACGCGCATGGCCGATCCGTCTTCCGAATATGAAACGAATGACGATATGGCGCGGCTTGCGGGGGGACTGGTCGCCAACAAGACCGCGAAGGTTATTTTTTGGAACCCCGCGATCTGCGATTACACCGGCCAGATCGGCGATGTGGCACCGGCGCGCAAGGCAAAGCGCATGAAAACCGGCGAAGGCGACCAGGCCATGATGCTGACCCCGTCCGATAAAATCGTTTCCACCATCCGCCGCGACCGCAAGGATTTGTTTCTTGTCGCTTTCAAGACCACGACGGGCGCGACGGAAGATGAAATGTACCTGGCGGGGCTGAAATTGATGAAAGGCTCGCATATCAATCTTGTGCTGGTAAACGACGTCGTGAACCGCATGAACATGGTGGTGACGCCCGAAGAAGCGCGGTATTTCGTGACGACAGAGCGTGTCGAGGCATTGGAAGGACTGGTCGAGATGGCGCTCAACCGCGCCGCCGCCACCTTTACGCGGTCAACGGTGGTGGAGGGCGCCCCCGGAGTCGAATTGAAATCCGGAATCATCAGCGACAGCCTGCGCGCGGTCGTCGATCATTGCATCGCGCGCGGCGCGTACAAACCGGTGAATACCAAGCGCGGCCGCGTGACGGCGGGGCATTTCGCGGCGCGCGGGCCGGAGGGAAAAATCGTCACCTCCCGCCGCTGGTCGAATTTTAACGAGCTGAAAAAGAACGGTATGGTGCTGATCGAACCCAAAGGCGACGACGAAGTGATCGCCTATGGCGGCAAGCCCTCCGTCGGCGGGCAGAGCCAGCGGATTATCTTTAAAGACCATCCGCAGCTGGACAACATCGTGCATTTCCATTGCGAATTAAAACCCGATGCGCCGGATGATATTCCTGTACGCTCGCAGAAGTTTTTCGAATGCGGCAGCCACCAATGCGGCAAAAACACCTCGAACGGCCTGCGCGAGATCGAAGACGGCATCTGGGCGGTCATGCTCGACAATCACGGGCCGAATATCGTCTATCGCAAGGATGTGGCGGCGCAGCGCGTGATTGATGTGATCGAGCGCAATTTCGACCTCGACCACAAAACCGGCGGCAGCGTGGAGGGATGAGCGTGAACTGGCACCCGCCCATCGAATTTGTGCTTGTACCCAGCGATGACAGCATGTCTTTTCAGGTCATGAAACCGGGCGAGACGGCATTGCCGCTGCCGCCGCATCCCGGCGCTTTCGGCGTCGAACGCGCGCATCATGTGCATGAAGGCATCGACCTGTATTGCGCCGAAGGCACGCCGGTGCAGGCGGTGGAGGCGGGGATGATTGTCGCGATTATTCCCTTCACCGGCGCAAAAGCCAATTCCGACTGGTGGCATGATACGGATGCCATGCTGGTGGAAGGCGCATCGGGCGTGGTGCTGTACGGCGAAATTGTGCCCGCCGGAAAACAGGTCGGCGATACGGTGAAGCGCGGCGAAACGCTTGGGTATGTGAAACAAGTGCTGAAAACCGATAAAGGCCGCCCGATGTCGATGCTGCATCTGGAGTTTCATGACGCGGGCACGCGCGATGCCTATGAATGGACGCAGGCCAAGGGCAAACCGCCGTCGCTGCGCGATCCGACGCCGTTTTTGAAAGCGGCAAAGCCATGACGCACGACTTCATCAAGGCCGGAAACATTATTTTGCGCCTGAGTGATATCGAACGCATCGACATGGCCGAGATAGAGCAGGGACGTTTGACGGTGTTTCATGGCGGCGGGCAGGCGCTGGTGGCGCATGATTTCGATGCCTTTGAAATCCTCATGCTGCTGCATCCGGCGGCGATGGAGGGGCGGCGGCTGCGCTGGGCGAAGCATGCCTGGGCGTTTCACAACCTTGTCGCGCATCCCTTGATGCAAATCATGGTCTGGATTGGCTTCAAAAAACAGGCGATCTGGCTGCACGATGTGACGGTGCCAAAACCAACAGGCCTGCGCACCGTCAGCCCGCCGGAAAATCGCCGTATTTTCCGCTAATCAATACCAGCTGGCGCGCGCCCACGGGTTGGAACAGTTTTCTTAATTTATCGTCCCTAATCGCAACGCCGTCCTGCGCGGATTTCAGCTGCGCCAGCGTGTCGGCGGTGACGGGGCAGATGCAGTGCGGCTGCCAGGGGGCTGCATGGCCGGGGTCAAGCTGTGCGATGTAAAGCGGGCTTGCGGCGCGTTCGTCGTTAATGTGCTGCACCAGCTTTTCCTTCAGCAGCGCGCGCAGATGATTGAGCCCGCCGCCGTTGTTGAACAGGCCGTCAAGGGCGGGGAAGGGCGATTTGAATTTCACGCTGCCTTTGCGGGTGCGCAGCCATTGTGAAAATTTGTAGTCGATGGCATCCAGCGCATCCAGCGCGCTTGCGGCGCGGGAAAGTTTTTCGCCTGCTTCCGGCGCGTTCTGCCACGGCGTGAAATGCTGTGGATTGTCGATATCGGCGGCGGTTAATGCCAGTAATTCCTGCGCCGATTTTTTGTCAAACGACACATAGGCCGCATTTTTCAGCCGGTCGCGGCCGAAATAATACGAGCTGTTGCGGATGATCAGCGTAACGGGCGCTTCCGCCGACAAATCTGAAAACAGCACATAGGCGCGGCGCTGTTCCACATGCCACGCGCCATCCGTCCATGTGAAACCCGTGCCCAGTTCGTCGCGCTGCGGGTTTGATTTGGACAGGCCTGCATCGCGCAGATCGCTGTCGCGGCTCTGGCGTGTAAATCCGGCGCGCTCGATCAATGACGGGCCGCCCGCAAAGCCCTGTGTGGTGAAGCGTTTTGCGGGAAATGAAAATCCCGCAAGGCCGATGCGGCTGGTAATGGCGGCCAGCGCAGAAAGCTGCGCGTCGTCCAGTGCCGCCGCTTCGCTGCCGAAAACGGCCGCGGCCATTTCGCGGGTTTGAACATCCGAAAGGCCTTTCGTTCCCATCAGCGCAAAGGCTTCGGCCTGCCAGTCCTGCCGGTTGGGCGATGCGGCGGTTACGATTTTATGCGCGGCGGCCGCATCATGATCGACCAGAATGCGCGGCGCAACCACGCTCACCGCCTTCAGCACGGCGGTATCGCCAGCGACGCCCTGCAATGCCGTCCGGATATCGCTGCCGGCATAAACGGTTTTTGTGGGGGTGGGGCGGTAGGGGATTTTTTCGCGGAATGCGTTATTCTCGCGCTCCTCGATATAAAAATTACGCACCGCCGCCAATACATCCGCATCCATCGCATCCAGATAGGCGGGGCCAAGGTCGCCCTGCTGCACCATGATGTAATGGTCGAGCGCGTCAAGGTGATTGGCCTGCACCTCGAACCTTCCGCAGTCGCAATCGACCTCGCGGCTTTTTTGCATGGCGATGGGCGGCACGTTCAGGTAGCCGCAGATATCGAGAATTTGCGTTTTATAAAGATGCTCGATCGGTTGCAGGCTGGGGCTGCGCGACAGCAGCGTGTAGGTGCCCAGCACCGCTTCGGTGCGGTTGCGCGTGCCGGCCACCAGCCGGTATTTGCCCAGCATGCCGTGATTAAGCTCGGTATCGCTGATCGCGCGGCTGAAGATATTGCCCCAGCGTTTGTTGTCGTCGCTGAACGGGATGCTGTCGTCAAGGCTGTATGCCGCATCCGGCGCAACCTGTTGCAGCCACGGCATGATATGTTCCGCAAACCAGCCCTTGTCGCTGTCGGCGGCGCAGGAAATAACGGTTTTTTGCAGCGTGCCGGGATGGACGAAGTTGACCGCCATGACCGCCTGCGGCCTGCCCAGTTCACGGAACGCCGCATAAGCCGCAAGAAACACCACCAGCGAATCCGTGCCGCTGACGCCCACGATGATGCCGGGCATTTTGTCCTTCACGGCGCGGTTCTTGATCCAGCTGACGATGCGCAGGAACGTCTCGCCGGCGTTTATTTTTCGCGGAAGCTGCTGCGCCTCTGTGCTCATGAACCGTGATGCCCTGTTTGCTTTCGCGATTGTAAAATTGTCCGAAAACCTGTCAGATGTTCTGGATGTAAAAAACACATATTTTGCGATTATGTCAAGATGACGGTTGCCGAAAAACTCAGCAAGAAACTAAAAACGCCGCAGCAGGTGCAGCGATACCTGCGCACGCTGCCGTATAACCGCGAGAAAAAGGGCGAAACGCTGGCATCGGCCGAAACGGCGCTGAAGCGCGGGCGGCTGCATTGCTTCGAAGCGGCCTTTGCCGCCGCCGCGATACTGGAACATCACGGCTATCCGCCGCGGGTCATGAGCCTCGAGAGCAAGGATAACCTCGACCACGTCATATATGTGTTTCAGGAAAAAGGGTTGTGGGGTTCGGTTGCGCTGTCGCGCGACGACGGGCTGCACGGGCGGCCCGCGCAATACCGCTCCGCGCGCGATCTGGCCTGGAGCTATTACGATCCTTATGTCGATAAATCGGGCAAGATCACCGGGTATCAGGTGGCGCATCTGGACGACACCAAAACCGACTGGCGCGGAAGCCGGCGCAATGTGTGGAAGGCGGAGCAATACCTCATCAAGCTGAAACATATCCGCATCAAGTCATCGCTGGCGCGGTACAAAAAACTGCTGAAAAATTATTTGGAAAACGGCCCGATCCCGCGCCGCAAGGGCTGGTGGTGATGTTCAAGGATGCGCGGCTTTATGGTCGTCAGCGGTTTTTGTAATCCGCGAAATTCGCCTCGAGCGTGAATTCGGCGCTGTTGCCGCTCATGTAATAGGACAGGTAGTAGAAATGGAAATCGTCGCTCCACAGGATTTTCTGGGGCACGCGGCGCACTTCGTAGTCGGCCAGCAGGTTGGTGTCGGTGATCGTGCCGGTGCTGATGGCGCTGCCGTTCAGCAATACCGTCCAGTCGCAGGTGAATTTCACGCGCTTGTCGTCGGCGGGGTCGGGCTCCGCCTTTAACGACAGCTGGATATTCGCCTTGTTGTCCTTCGCCGTCATTTGCGCGTCGTAGGATTTATATTCCTGCTCGGCGTTTTCCTTCAGCGCGTTTTCGCCGTCCTTGGCATATTCGATGCGGCGCGAAATGCCGGGCAGCTCGTCGCGCTCGAATTTTACCTGGATCAGGTTCTTGCCGGGCTTGATGTCGAGCGGCGCGAAAAACCGCACGATCTGGCTGGAATCGACGCTCAGCAGGTGATGTCCCGCTTTCAGCGGCGTCAGCAGCGGGCGGATATGCTGCTTGGGCTCGCCGCCCACATCGAAGCGCGTGCCGTCCCACAGTTTCGCATCCTGCGCGTTGTAATCGATCAGCGTGACTTCGGGCGTGCTGTTGGCGAACTGGAGGGCGAAATAGGTGCCGACAGCGGCAAGCGCGACAAGCACCAGCGCTCCGGCCGCGACGCGGTTTTTTGAATGGCCGCCCGCCGCCAGCGCGCCCGCGGGCGCTTTTGCCCTGGTCAGCTGCGGGTTATACGGCTCGAAAATTTCGACGGGGTCGGGGATGCCCTTCAGCGCGTAGCTGCCGTGTTTTTGCCAGCCGACGGGTTTTTCGGATTTGTCGTTCAGCCAGCCTCGCGCGCTGTCGAACACGGCATAGGTCACCAGCACCTGGCCACCGTCGGCCAGCGCCTCTACCCGCGCCGCGCGGTTGACATGGCGGCCGAACACATCGGCGTTGACGTCGTCTTCGGTCGTCACCTGCCCGGAATGCAGGCCCATGCGCACCTCGATGTTTTCAAGCTCGGGGTGTTCGCGGTTGAACTGCGCCAGTTTTTCCTGAACCTCCAACGCGCGGGCGACCGCCGTGGAGGGTTCGGAAAACACCGCCATCACGGAATCGCCGATATGCTTGATGACGCGGCCGCCGCCGTCGCGCTCGATTGCGGGCACGACGATATCGTCGTGCTGTTTGCGCAGCTTGTTGGAATAGGCTTCGCCCTGTTCCTCGGTGATGCGCGTGAAACCCTTGATGTCGGTGAACAGGATGGTCAGGACGGCGGTGCTTTTCTGGCGGCGGAACTGGTCGATGACCTGCATCTCGCCCGCGGTCAGCGGCATCTGGCCGGGACTTTCATTGTCCTGCTGCATCTTTTTACTCCGATACTTTTTTCACGTATTCCGATTTCAGCCCCATCGGTCCGATGCCCGGCACCTTGCAGTCGATATTGTGGTCGCCATCCACCAGCTTGATGTTTTTCACCTTGGTGCCGACCTTGACGACATCCGATGAATTGCGCGCCTTCAGGTCCTTGATGACCGAAACGGTGTCGCCGTCCTGCAAAATCGTGCCGTTCGCGTCGCGCACGACCAATCCCGCGGGCTCGGCTTCGGCAGCGGCTTTCGGCGACCATTCATTGGCGCATTCGGGGCAGATCAGCATGCCCTGATCTTCGTAGGTATAGGCGGATTGGCATTTCGGGCAGTGCGGCAGCTCGCTCATGGTTTTCTTTCCTGTAAGGCTTTGTGTTGCAGATATGCGATAATAAGGTCAATTTCGCGGTCGCTGAGGGCTTCCTTGCTGAAGCCCTGCATTTGCATCGCGTTCCATTTGCGCAGCGATGCGGGGTCGCGGATATATTTTTTCAGCGCGTCCGGCGTGAAATATTCGGTCGGGCTCATCGGGCGGTTGAGGTCGGGGCCGACATCCGCGCTGCCCGCGCCGTTCAGCTTGTGGCAGGACATGCATTGCGTCACGGTCAGCGCCTGCCCCGCGCGGATCGGGGAATCCGCCGGAAGGTCTTTATCGACCGCCAGTTCCTGCCAGCGTTTCGCGGGGGAATCAGCGGCGCGCAGCTGCGCCACCATATACGGCCATTGTTCGCTGCGGATGCCCGATGCTGCGGGGTTCGCCCAGACGATATAAAACGGCCCCGCGCTGGCTTTTTTGCCCGCAAGATGGGGCCACTGCGCGTCCGGCGGCTCGATCGCCACGAATGCCTGCGACGCGCCGGGTTTTGTGTGCAGCACAAGATCCAGCGGCAGCTGTGCCACGAAACCGTCGGTCGCCACCGCCTCGATCACCGCATCCTGTGGCAGTTTCATGCCGGCCAGCAGGTCCGAGAGCGCAATGGCGCGGTAGGTCATGTTTTTGCCGTATGACGGATCGTTCGGGATCGTCACATCGCGCGCCTGCGGATTTTTCAAAAGCTCCGCCGCCGTTAACGCGCGTGTTTGCGCGCCCATGACGATGGTGAGCGTGCCGTCCGCCAGCGCGGGCGATGCCAGAAACAGGATGAAAAGCAATGCGGCGATATATTTCATTTTATGCTGCAAGTTGTGGCCGGATAACGCTACTATAGGCACAATCATACAATAGTCCACAGCAGGAGCGCGACCATGAACACGGCCCTTTATGACATTCCCCTGAAGCGCATCAACGGCGACGACGCGTCGCTGGGCGATTTTCGCGGCAAGGTGGTGCTGGCGGTCAATGTCGCGTCCAAATGCGGGCTGACACCGCAATACGAAGGCCTTGAAAAACTCCATGCCGAATACGGCGGCCAGGGGCTGGTGGTGGCGGGTTTCCCCGCGAATGATTTCGCAGGGCAGGAACCCGGCAGCGACGGCGAGATCGAGGCGTTCTGCAAGACCACCTTCGGCATCCGGTTCCCCATGTTCGCCAAGATCGTGGTGACGGGCGCGCAAAAACATCCGCTCTATGACGCGCTGACGAAGGCGCAGCCCAGCGCGACTGCGCCCGCTGGCCCGTCGTTCCGCGACAAGCTGAAAAATTACGGCATCGCCCCCAATCCCGAGCCGGAACTGTTGTGGAATTTCGAGAAATTCCTGCTGAACCGCAAGGGAGACGTGGTGCAGCGTTTTTCACCCGACATGACGCCCGATGATCCTGTGCTGGTAGCCGCGATCAAGGCGGAACTGGCGAAGTAGCGCGGCTTAAGGCTTCGGCGCCTTGAACGCCGCATTCGCAGCCGGAGCAGCCGTATTTGCAGGCTTGCTGAACGGATCAAGGAATGCGGGCGGTGCCGGGAAGATAATGCCGTATTTCGCGGGGTCGCCGTCATTCCCGCGCGTGTGCAGGTAGGTCAGTTCTTCCTCGCCGAATTTCGGGATGTCGTTATAGCCGGGGCCGCCCAATCCGTAGGGCAATGCGACCTGAATGCCGTCCGCCGTGCGGTAATACATGCTGCCGCCGCCTTGCAGGGTGTTTTGCGCGTCCAGCTTTTTCAGTTCGCCCGGCTTGCCCATCCACAGCTGGCGTTCTTCGCCCATCAACTGCACCAGCAAACGGCCGTCGGGGAATTGCGCGACGTTATAGACGGTGGGGGTGCGGAATTCCTGCGGGCGGCGCAGTTTCAATTCGCCAGATGCAAGATCGGCATTGATGTTGGCGAGCGTCTGTTCATCCGCCAGCTTGCCCTCGATGGTGGTGTTGCGCTGGATCAGGCGCGCATCGGTCAGCGCGCCGTTTTTGAATTCATGCACCACGGCGTAATCGCCGCCGCCGGTTTCGCGGTTGGCGGAAACCGTCACGGCCTGTTTGCCGAACAATTCCTTGCGGTCGCCATAAACCATGTATCCCGTGTCGCCGTCGTTCGGGCGATAGTAAATGCCGGCATCGGCATAGATGATATGGCCTTGCGGGAATTCGAGGGCGAATTTGGCGACGGGTGCGGGCATGAATCGGCTTCCATTAAAAATTGATTATGGAAGGCAAATTAGGGAATAGCTAAGATTATGTCAAGGTCTTGAATTCAGCTTCGTCAAAGCCCAGCAAAACGCCCTTTTTATGTGTGACCAGCGGCCGTTTCACCAGCGACGGGTTATCCAGCGCCGCCTTGATCGCGGTTTTATCATTCATCGTTTCGCGCGTTTTTTCGGGCAGGGCGCGCCATGTCGTGCCCTTGCAGTTGATGACGTTTTCCCAGCCGTGTTCGGCGATCGCCTTTTTCAGCACGGCTTCATCGGCGCCCGATTTTTTATAGTCGTGGAATGTGTAGGCGACTTTGTGCTGATCCAGCCATGTAAAGGCCTTCTTCATCGTGTCGCAATTCTTGATGCCATAGACGGTGATTGTCATGTGATGCTCCAGTCGATTGCTTTGCGGCCCTGCTGCTTCAAATATTCGTTGGCCTTCACGAAATGCCCGCAACCCAGAAACCCGCGATGCGCGGAGAGAGGGGAGGGATGCGGCGCTTCCAGTACCAGGTGTTTCTTGCGGTCGATAAACGCGCCCTTTTTCTGCGCGTAACTGCCCCACAGCATAAACACGATATGTTCGCCGCGGTCGTTCAGCGCGCGGATGATGGCGTCGGTGAATTGTTCCCAGCCGCGCCCCTGATGCGATCCTGCCTGTTCCGCCTGCACGGTCAGCGTCGCGTTCAGCAGCAGTACGCCCTGCTTCGCCCAGGGGGTCAGGTCGCCGCTCTTCGGCATCGCGCCGCCGATTTCCTTGTAGATGTTGCGCAGGCTGGGCGGAATTTTTACGCCGTCGCGGACGGAGAACGATAATCCATGCGCCTGATCGGGCCCGTGATAGGGGTCCTGCCCGAGGATGACGACACGCACGGAATCGAAAGGCGTGGTGTTCAGCGCGGCATAAATGTTCTGCGCTGCGGGGTAAATC
>JADYYV010000380.1 GCA_020853455.1 Alphaproteobacteria bacterium
CCTGAACACCACGATCGTGCCGCTGTGGAACCAGATCAAGACGACGCTGCTTTCCGCCATCCAGACCATCCAGACGCAGATCCTGACGCAGATCGTGACCGCGATCACCAACATCCTGAACAGCGCGGTGTCCAGCATCCTGGGTGTCGACCCTGACACCGGCGTTTCCTACAACGACCCGGCCAAGGGCGAATGTTCCCGCCTGTCGCGCCTGTGGAACCCCACCAGCGTGACCGGCCAGGCGCTGGGCGGCGACTTCCGCCCCGTCGAAGGCGGCGGCGTCGAAAACGGCACGCCTTACCTGACCATCCGCAGCATCCTGCAGGGCATCGCGCCCGGCGCCGGCGCGGACTTCCTCGACGAAATCCAGAACGCGGCCAACAGCCCGATCCTGACGGCCGCGCTCAACGACATCACGACAGGGGTTCTTTCGGGCCCCGGCAACATGCCGTCATGGCCTGCCGCGATTCCGACGGGGACGTTCCCCGCGATCGGCGGCGCGGCGCTGACGGTTTTCCGCACGCAATATTAATACGGGGCATGATATGAAGTTCGATTTCAAGAAATCCGTCCTCTTCTCGCTCTTTGCGGCGATGCTCTGCCTTGTGTCGGTGACTTCGGCGCAGGCGGTTTCGCCCTGTACGCCGCGCCCCGGCTGTTCCTGCGACTTCCTGAACGCCGCCGAAAACCATGCGAATGCGGTGCGCGTGCGCGACAAGGCCTATCACCGCCAGATCATGAAACAGCCCGACAACACGATGGGCATGAACTGCTTCGACCATACGCTGGTGCTGTCGTCGCGCATGGGCCAGATTTTCTCCGACACCGCGCCCGGCGTTACATGGCCGGCCGCCAACCTCGACAACTGGGACCCCACCAGCGCGGTCAGCCAGCAAGTTTATGACTCCGGCGCCGGCGTGGGCACGAACCCCGCCACCGGCCAGAACAAGGCGCTGTCGGCGCAATACGGCACGGTGTTCGGCGGCGAAATGACCAACTATGCCGACGACTTCACGGATTCGCTTTCCGCATGGCTGGGCGCCACGCTGCTCAGCTACCTCAACGGCTTCCTTGCGGGGCTGAACGGCATTTTCTCCGCCATCAATACGGCGGTGACGAACATCAACAACGCCTTCAACACCTATATCGGCTACATCAACACGGTGCAGAGCATCCTCGACCAGCTGGGCGCGGCGCTGCCAAGCGCGGTGCTGGCGCTGGTGGCGGCGGTGCAGGCGGCGTGGACGGTCATCCAGAACTTTATTTCAGCCACAATTTCGGCGATACAGACGGCGATCAGTAGTGCCGTGACGGCGCTGACGAACATGGTGCAGGGCGTTCTTGGTTCGCTGCTGCAGTTTATGTCGTCACCCGGCACCGACCCCTGCGCCCGCGTGAAACGCCTGTGGAACCCCGCCAGTATTTCCAGCCAGATCCTGTCGCTGATCGGCGTTCCGGGCTTCCGCCCGATCGAAGGCGGCGGTATCGAGCAGGGCGCGCCCTATTTCGACTTCAACAACCTCGTGAACGGCACGTTCAACACGCCGCTCGGCGGCGCGATTGCCGGCCTTGCCGCCGCAACCGACCTGACGGACGAGCTGGCGAACACGCTCAACCAGCCGCTGCTGACAGCCGCGCTGAACGACTTGTCGGCGGCCGGCATATTGGGATCGCAGAAGGCACCGGGGGCGGGCGTGATCTGGCCGCAGATTCCGGGCGCGGCCTTTACAAACCCGCCGCCTTCCAGCGCGACGGTCGGCGCGACGCTGACCGCCATTATCAACGGAATGTAAGAAGGCTAATGCTCGCCCTTGCGCAGCATCGCCAGCAGGCGCTGCTCGAAATCGGCGCGGTCGTCGTGGTTTTTAAGGAATAATTGCACGGCCTTGGCGGCGGCTTCGCGGTCATAAGGCACCATGTTTTTCTGCGCCTTGCCCTCCTGCTTCAGCGCGGCGGCCCGGCCTGCGATCTGCAGCAGCTTGGGGTCGAGGCGCTGTTTTTGCGCCTGCATCTGCTTTTTCAGGATCTCGAGTGCTTCATCGCGGCTGCTCATGATTTAACATCCTGTTTCTGAACGCTTAATTTTACCCCCATCCAATCCTTTCGTGCAAGAAATGCTTGCAATCACCGCCAAAAACCCCAATCTTTGTGCTAGAAGAGGGCATGTTGTTGAACGTCTATAAAGCCATGATGCAGGCCGGTACGCCGCTCCTGGAAGCTTACCTGAAAAAGCGCGAAACGCGCGGCAAGGAAGATCCCGCGCGTGCGCATGAACGCCGGGGCCGCGCCGCGCTGCCGCGTGCGCCGGGCGCGCTCGCCTGGTTTCATGCCGCGTCGGTCGGTGAATCGCTCTCGCTGCTCGCCATTATTTCGCGCGTGCTGGAAACGCATAAGGGGTTGCAGGTGATGGTCACGACCGGCACCGTCGCCTCCGCGCGCCTGATGGCCGACCGCCTGCCCGCGGGCGCGTTCCACCAGTATATGCCGGTCGATCATCCGTCATGGGTCGCGACCTTCCTCGACCACTGGCGGCCCGATTTCGTCGTCTGGTCGGAATCCGAATTCTGGCCGAACATGCTCTCCGCCATTAAATCGCGCGGCATCCCCGCCGTGCTGATGAACGCCCGCATGTCGCAAGGCAGCTTCCGGCGCTGGAAATGGGCGAAGGGCGCGATTGCCGAAATCCTCTCCGTCTTCAGCCTCTGCCTTGCGCAAAACGCGGCCGAGGCGTCGCGGCTCGAACAGCTGGGCGCGAAAAACGTGCGCGTGGCCGCGAACGTCAAATATGCAGCATCCCATCTTCCCGCCGACGACGCCAAACTGGCGGAGATGCAGGCGCAGGCGGCGGGGCGCAAAACGATCCTCTGGGCCAGCACCCATGCGGGCGAGGAAAAGCTGGCGATCGAAACCCATGCCGCCCTGCGCGCGCAATTCCCCGACCTTCTGACGATCATCGTGCCGCGCCACGCCCCGCGCGGGCAGGATGTGCAGGCGCTGGCGCAGCAGCAATCGATCAGCGCGGGACTGCGGTCGAAAAACGAACCGCCGCGCGACATTTACATCGCCGATACGATGGGCGAACTGGGGCTGTTTTACCGCTTGTGCAAAACCGTCGTCGTCGGCGGGTCTTTCGCCGATATCGGCGGGCATAACCCGATCGAGCCGGGGCAGCTGGGTTGCGTGATTTTCTACGGCCCGCAGATGTATAACTTCATCACCATCAACGAAGATTTCCTCTCCGCGCAGGCGGCGATACAGGTGGCTGATGGGCATGCGCTGAAAACGAAACTGGCCGAAGCGCTGGCGGCGCCCGAAACATTCGCGGCTTATGGCGATAACGCGCAGCGCCTGACGGCGGAAAAATCCGTCGCGGCGGCGGCGCTGGCCTCTATGCTCGACCCCTGGCTTGAAAAACTGGCGGTGGCCGCATGATGCGCACGCCGCCATTCTGGTACGACCAGTCGCAGCCGAAATTCCGGCTTGCCGCAAAACTGCTCGCGCCGTTCGGAAAAATTTACGGCTGGATCGTCGAAAAGCGCTTCGATTTTTACTATCCCGTGCCGCTCGTGCGCCCCGTGATCTGCGTCGGCAACCTGACCACCGGCGGCGCCGGCAAAACGCCCGTCGTCATGTCGCTGGTGACGCTGCTGCAGGATGCGGGCTATAACCCGCATATCCTCACGCGCGGTTACGGCGGCGAAGAAGAAGGCCCGCTGCAGGTCAGCCCCGGCCGCGACACCGCCGCCGATGTGGGCGACGAAGCGCTGCTGCTGGTCGAAAAAGCGCCGACTTGGGTTGCGACGTCGCGCCCGCTTGGCGCGCAGGCGGCGATCGATACCGGCGCCACCATCATCATCATGGATGACGGCTACCAGAACCCGGGCATACACAAAGATTTCGCGCTGGTCGTCATCGACGGCGCGGTCGGTTTCGGCAACGGGCAGGTGATGCCCGCCGGCCCCTTGCGCGAAGATATCGCCAGGGGCATCGCGCGCGCCCATGCCGCCGTCATCGTCGGCGAAGACAAGGCGGGCGTCGCCGACACGATCAAAAAATATGCCGATATCCCGCTGTTCGCCGCCACCTTGCGCCCCGACGCAGAAAACCCGGATCTGTTCGGCAAGCCCGTCTTCGCCTTCGCCGGCATCGGTCGGCCGGAAAAATTCCGCGACAGCCTGATCGCGGCGGGCGCGATGCTGGAGGGCTGGGGCAGCTTCCCCGATCATTGCGCCTATATCGACGAAGACCTGCGTGAACTGGTGGCGGCGGCGGAATCCAAAAACGCCGTCATCGTGACGACCGCGAAAGACCATGTGCGCCTGCCGCCCGCGCTGAAGGCCAAGGTGCGCAAATTCACCGTCCACCTGCAATGGCAGGACCCCGCCGCCGTGCTGGAATGCATCGCTGCACAGCTGCGGAAAAACTGGACATGACGCGCGTCCGCCCGCTGCCTGTCGCAAAACGCATCAGTTATGCGTTTGAAACCGCCGGCGCCTATCTTATCTACGGTTTTTTCGCGCTGCTGCCGCTCGACGCCGCGTCGAACCTCGGCGGCTGGATCATGCGCAGGCTGGGCCCGCGGCTTGGCGTTACGCGCACGGCTTACCGCAACCTTGCGCTGGCGCTGCCCGATAAAACCGAGGCCGAGAAAAAAGCGATCGTCGCCGGCATGTGGGACAATCTGGGCCGCGTGATTGCCGAATATCCGCACCTGAAAAAAATCGCCGACCGCATCGACCTTGCGGGCATGGAAAACGCGCGCGACGTATTGCAGAGCGGCAAGCCCGCGATTTTCTTCGGCGGGCATCTGGCCAATTGGGAAATCCCGCCGATCTGCGCAAAACGCATCGGCATGGCGCTGCATGTCGTTTATCGCCGCCCCAATAACCCCTATGTGGACGGGCTGTTGCGCCATGCAAGGTCGGCGGGCGCGGTCGGGCAGATCCCGAAGGGCACGGAAGGCGCGCGCGAAATTTTGTCCGTGCTGCGCAAAAAAGAATCTCTCGGCATTCTGGTCGACCAGAAAATGAACGAAGGCATGGCGATCCCGTTTTTCGGCCATGACGCGATGACGGGGCCCGGCGTGGCGCAATTCGCCGTGCGCGTCGGCTGCGGGTTGTGCCCGTTGCGCATCGAGCGGCTGCAGGGCGCGCGGTTTCGCATCACGATCGAAAAATCGATTCCCGCCGAAGACACCGGCGACCGCGACGCCGATTACCGCCGCATCATGACCGATGTGAACCGGCATCTGGAGGCGTGGATTCGCGAACGCCCCGAACAATGGCTGTGGATTCACAACCGCTGGCCCGAGAGCAAACCGGCCAAGACGGTATCCGGTTGATTTTTCAGGGTTATCTCTTTGAATTGACATAAGAAACCCGCTTTGCTAGGGTGTGCGCTACCTGATTTCCCGAACGGAGCAGACGCGCGTGGACCCCAAATCCAAGCTATTCAAAACCTTCCATTTCGACCGTGGCGATTTGTGGATTGATGTCCTCGTGCCCGGGCAGGAAGGCTTGTCCGCGAGCGACACCTTTTCCTTTCCCGTCAGGACGATCACCGAAATGCAAAGCCTCGGCGAAAAGAATTCGCTGCTGAAGCTGGACGGCGGGCGCGAGATCGTGCTGAACCTGTCCCATGCCGACCTGCGCAAAAAACTGCGCGAGGCGGAGGACGCGGTGCTGGATCTCACCGCCGTCACCAACCTGACACCGCGCAAGAACCTCGCCGCGAAATTGAAACAGGAATTCGAGGAAGCGGCCGAGCGGGAGCGCAACAAATCCTTCAACGCGCTGACCTTCCGCCTGTCCGTGCGCACCTCGCAGAAAACCGATTTCCGCGAAGTGACCTTTACGGGCGCGGATATCGTGCGCTCCTCGCTCGCCTCCGGCGGCAGCATCATGGGCGGCACGAACACCAAATTCAATTTCCGCGACCCCGCCAAATTCGGCCTGCGCAGCGAAGAAGCGATCACCGAGGTCGAGCTTGAAGAATTCAACGCGCGCGTGAAGCAGGCGATCGCGACGGGCGTCACCGATATCGATATGCGCGAACTCTCGATGCGCAAGGGCACGGAAATCCCTCCTGAAAAGCGCAAAGCGAACGGGCCGAACCCATGAACCCCGGCCTTTCCAGCAAGCTGCCCAAGGTTTTCACGATGGGCGACAGCGACGACCTTATCATCACGGCCTTTGCGCCGGTCGAGGGCGCGGAAGGCGGCTGGCGGCAGATCGCGTTCAAGGCGCAGCAGGTCGATTACGTGTTCCAGATCGACAGCGAGATTTCCGGCATGACGCTGAAAAACGGCGTGACCATTCCCGTCGTGATGGGCTTCGAGCGGCTGCGCCAGACGGTTTACCAGCCCGATATGTCGACGGGCAACGGCATCGACCTGACGCTGATCACCGGCAACGCCGTGCGCGATGTGCAGGCCGTGCGCCTGTCGAAAAAATTCAATCCCGCCGCGGAAGGCGAAGCGGAACCCGAAATCAAAAAGCGGCCCTTCGTGAACAAGCCGCTCAAGATCGCCGTTTTCGTGCGGCAGCACGAGCAGCAGAACTTCCAGATGTTTTTTGTCAGCGACGACCGCATCGACTGGGCCAGGGTGGAAGGCGTGGAGCAGGGCAAGAACGGCAAGGCCACGAAACTCGCGCTGCTCTACGACAAGGGGCCGTTCGGCGAGACGAGCATCCTGATCGACATGCCGCGCCCCGCCTTCATGGAAATCTACAACAAGGCCAAGATGGAAGGCGCAACCGAGCTGGACCTGCGCGAATGGACGCGCCGCCGCGACCCCGACAAAACCCCGCCGCCGCCGAAGCTGCCGTCAGCCTGATTTATTTGCGGCGCATCCTGACGCGGTTACGCCTTTGCGGTTAACACGGTCGGCAGCGCGGGCGCGCGCGCCTGCCTGAGCTGCGTTGCGGCGGGTTTTTCGCGGGGCGTATCCTGCGTTTCCGACGCGCCGCGCGGGCCGTTATGCGCGTTCATCGCGAAAGCCAGCGTCAGGCTTGCGGCGACCCCCGCGAGGGTGCTGACGACGAGGGTGACCGGCTTGAGGCTTTTTCCCTCCGACAGCGCCCCGACGGTTGCAGCTGCCGCAAAGGCGCCGGCCAGCGGAAAATTGCCGTTCACGATCCAGATTGCCGAGGTTGCGAGCAAAAGCCCGGATGTGACGCTGCCCAGATGCCCGTTATCGCGATTGTTTTCTGCAGACATGTACGTTCTCCCTGTTTTATCCGGGAGGGATTTGCGCTGCCGTGGAGGACAAACAAAACCAGCCCGAATATCGTTTCATGGCTGTTTTGTGGATGCGGTAGGAAAGCTGGCGGGAAACAAACCCGTTTGGGTAAAACCGCGAGCCGCAAGTGACATCCGACTTGATGACCATTATTACATGGCTGCCGTATTATGTCAATATAGCCACCCGTTCCCGGAAGGCTTTGCAGCGCCCCGCCCTGGCATCTCTTTGTTTATTCACAATGTTCAATAACCGTTTATCTATTAAACAGTAACATAATATTGCGAAATACGCAATTATTATCCTGTAACCTGTTGGCCGGCGCGGGAAATCCGGGGCTTAAAACGCCTGCCTCGCAGGCATAAAAAAACGCCCGCCGCGGATATCCGCTGGCGGGCGTTTTTTTTTAGCAGAAGCGCTTAGGGCTTCGGCGTGACGGTGATGCCGGCTTTGGCAGCGGGCAGGGCGACAGGCGCCGCATCGTCTTGCTCGGCTGCCTTGGTGGCAGCTTTTGCAAAGCGCTGTGCGAGGCCTTCGTAGATGTCTTTCTGGTGCTCTTCCGACAGGCTGCCCAGGTTGTATTTCACTTCCTGGTAGGTCTTGCGCTCTTCGATGGCGCGCAGCGAGTTGTAGTCGATTTCCAGTTTCTCTTTCGCGCCGTCGTAATCAACGCCGCGGATGCCTTTCACGTAGTCGATCGTGCGGCGGGTGCCGGTGATCAGGTTCAGCGCGCCCGGGAACACGGAGAGGGCGGCGATGCCGACGCCGACTGCGAGCGAGAATGCGCCGACGCCGATCATGGCGGCCGGAACCATCACGGGGACGGTCACGGCAGCGGCGATCGCGGTCACGGCGATTTTGCCGCCGATCGCGGCAACGGCGGTGGTGCCCAGCGAGCCCGCGAGCGCGGTGCCGGCCACATACCAGGAAGCGAGCGCAGCAGCGCCGCCGCCCAGCCATTGTGCGGTGTGCAGGTATTTGCCGGCGGTCAGGTGGTGCGTCGCGCGCGCGGCGTTACGGCCGATGATGCCAAGCGGCATGCCCGCGAAAGCAAAGGGGCCCGAGCGCAGTTTTTTCGAAACCGCGACGTTGTCGAGTTTCTTCGTCAGCCATTGCAGGCCTTCGAGGGGCTTTTCGAAAACGTATTTCGTGTACGCGTTCCACAGCTCTTTCGGCTTGATCGGAATAACGATCTCTTTGCGGGCTTCGAGTTCTTTTTCTGTCAGCTGACGGGGTTCGGCCATTGTAGTGCTACCTTTCAAAATGAAGCTTCTTTGTAATGTTCGAAAATCTATTCCTCTATTCCGCCTGAAAGCTGCGCCGTTGTTTTGCGCGAATATGCTCCGGCAGAGAATCATTTTTCGAAACCGCCGCGATCGTATTTATGAAATCATGTTATGTCCATCCCCTATCTTTAATACGGATGTATTAGAAAAACTTTCAAAATTATGGATTTGATCGGTTACCATAAAGTCATGGAACAGCGCGCGGGAAGATATTGATGCAAATGGGATTGTCCGGTATTCCCCGGAATTCTACGGGGGAATGTGAGCTAGCCCGCTTCTTTATAAAATTCGACAGTGAATTTTACGTCGTCCAGCGGCGTCACAAAATGCGGGCTGTCCGGTTCGATAACGCCGGGATGCTCCGGCGTCAGGATATGGGTTTGTTCATGGCCGATGGTGTAGAGCAGCCGGCCTTTTTCCACGACGATGCGCGCGAAAACGCCGGCGGCCGTTTTGTGGGCGCGGCGCAGGGCGTCCGGTATTCCGGCAGTGTCAAAAACCGGCGTCGAGCGGTAATGCCGCTTTGCCGGCGGGATGACCGGCATAGCGGGGGCGTTCAGGGAAGCGCCGTACAGGTCGCGCGACATCGCATCGGCCATGCTGACGGATTTGCGGATCAGCAGGGTCGCAGGCGCGATGCTGTGCGTTTCATGCGCTGTGTTGGCGAACAGCGCAAGCCAGCGGCCGAACAGCAGGGCGTTAAACGGCGGAAGTTTCCTGTGCGCCTGCAGCGGATTCCCCGTATAGCCGCCTGTGCCCAGCATGACGGCCACCCAGAACGCCGTGATTAATTCAAGATGGGGCTGCCATTCTTCGTCGGTCGTGCCGATGGCTGCCGCGAAAACGGGCGCGAGCATATTGTCCTGACGAACGCTGGTATAAAACCTGTCAACCAGCTCTTTCAGGGAATCTCCGGTTATCGTTTCATGCCTGTCTGCCATAGATGTCTCTTGATGGTGATGCACTGCCGGGCTGGGTCAAGCCACCTTCGTCGATTTCGTTCCCAGCAGCGGTTTCAGGAACTGCCCCGTATAGCTGCGTTTTTCTCGCGCGACTTTTTCGGGGGTGTCCTGAATCAAAATCTCGCCGCCCTTGTCGCCGCCTTCGGGGCCCACATCGATGATCCAGTCGGCGGTCTTGATGACTTCGAGGTTGTGCTCGATGACGACGACGGTGTTGCCCTGGTCGACCAGGCGGTGCAGCACTTCCAGCAGCTTGCGCACGTCTTCGAAATGCAAGCCGGTCGTCGGTTCGTCGAGAATATAGAGGGTGCGTCCGGTCGCGCGTTTCGAGAGTTCTTTGGACAGTTTCACGCGCTGCGCCTCCCCGCCCGACAAAGTGGTCGCGCGCTGGCCGACATGGACGTAGCCAAGCCCGACTTCCTTCAGCGTTTCCATCTTCTCGCGGATGGAGGGCACGGCCTTGAAGAATTCGGCCGCTTCCTCCACCGTCATATCCAGCACTTCGGCGATGGATTTTTCCTTGTATTTCACTTCCAGCGTTTCGCGGTTGTAACGCGTGCCCTTGCAGGCGTCGCAGGTGACATGCACATCGGGCAGGAAGTGCATTTCGATCTTGATGACGCCGTCGCCCTCGCAGGCTTCGCAGCGCCCGCCCTTGACGTTGAACGAAAAACGCCCGGGGCCGTAGCCGCGCGCTTTTGCTTCCGGCAGCCCCGCATACCAGTCGCGAATGGGGGTGAACGCGCCCGTATAGGTGGCCGGGTTCGACCGCGGCGTGCGCCCGATGGGCGACTGGTCGATGTCGATCACCTTGTCGATATATTCAAGGCCGCGGATTTCGTCATGCGCGCCCGGATGCAGCCGCGCCTTCATCAGGCGGCGGGCGGTTGCGGCATAAAGCGTATCGATGATGAGCGACGATTTGCCGGAACCTGATACGCCGGTCACGCAGGTAAACGTGCCGACCGGCACTTTGGCACTGACGTTTTTCAGGTTGTTTTCGCGCGCGCCGATGACTTCGATATATTGCGTATCGACGCCTTTTTTGGTCTGCACGGTTTTGCCCTTGCGGCGGGTGCCCGGCACCTTGATTTCTTTCGCGCCGGTCAGGTATTGCGCGGTCAGGCTGTTCTTGTTTTTCGCCAGCTGGTCCATCGTGCCCTGCGCGATCACTTCGCCGCCGTGGATGCCGGCGCCGGGGCCCATATCGATCACCCAATCCGCCATGCGGATCGCGTCTTCGTCATGTTCGACCACCAATACCGTATTGCCAAGGTCGCGCAGGCGTTTCAGCGTGTCGAGCAGCCGGTTGTTGTCGCGCTGGTGCAGGCCGATGGAGGGTTCGTCCA